>JABDLO010000423.1 GCA_013002995.1 Saprospiraceae bacterium
GCATATGTCAGTTGTCATGGCACCGGCATGACTGTCTCGCCAGGCGATATATCCTGCATTCATCGATGGATCTGAACCCGTACATTCGCCACTGCCATTCATCCCTCCTGTCAACGTCGGAGGCGTCATATCAGTGATTGTAAAAACCTGAATATCAGAATTAGAATTATTACATAAGTCGATCACTGTATAGGTCCGATTGACCGTAACGACACATCCCACCTCCATCATCTCATCAATATACTCCACGCTCTGTATTCCACAGACTTCCGTTATCATTAATCCTTCAGTAGTATAATCCTCATTGGTAATATCTACTGAAATGGTAGAATAAGCAAAATTACTCACTGTTTCAACATCCCCTGCCTCACATCCTTCAAATGCTTCATCTCCAGGGGCAGTAACAATTGGTGCAACATCATCCACTACAATAAATACCTGATCACAACTCACCTGATCATTGGTGGTCATAGGATCACCATCAATGTCCAGCGTATATGTTCTGGTAAAAGTTAATGGATCTCCCACACATCCTGATCCCATATCTTGTGTTTCAGATACAAAGATCATTTCAGATGTACCACATACGTTAACATAAACTACAGACCCCGGAGTTGCTGCAGGAATTTGACTCAAGCATAATGCGTTTCCTCCGGGAGGGCACGATGTAATATCAAAAAGAACATCAGGTATGGTTATGGATTGAGAAACCACACAAATGGTATCCAATCCAGGAAGGGTCACCTCTAATGTATAAGTCTGCCCAGGCATGGCACCTGAAAGTGAGGGAGTCATAACTCCTTCACCAACCCAGTTATATAAGTAATTCATACATGTTGATCCATTACCTGTTATTTCTGAATTGATTGTTACAGATTGAGGATCATCACATTCAAAGCTAAGGTTAATTCCGTAGTCAGGATACACAGTAATTTCAAGCGTATCCATGACAGCTCCAGCGCAAGAATCGACTGTAGCCACTTGATACTTGTAAGTCTTTCCACCACAAAACATCTGATCTATAACACCATGTACACTCGTATTATAACTAAAAGTTAAACTGTTACAAATTATATTAACACCTGGCCCTGAACCACAATCCAAGTTATCCAGACCTGGATCAATTATACCATCTCCTCTACCATTGTCTATGGCCGTCCAGGTTATTTCAGAAGTTCCTCCAACATCGATTGCATACATATCACACGATTCTGTAAGTGCAATGGAGATGACATTAAATGATGGCACAGGAGTAATAGTATAAGAGTTATCATCATTTCCATCTTTTATGAAGATCACAGTGTTTATTCCCGGTTCGAGACAGATGGGGTCATTCAGCTCAGAAGAGTCTGCATTCATACAATAATTCATATCCATCACCGAACCACTTAAAATGGTTGCATTTCCAAATCCTCCAGCGCCCTCACCAGTCAATGTAATTCCAGCAATACCTGTTCCTATTTCTATTTTAAATTCAACTGCCCGGCCATCACCACAACAATCTCCTCCCATGTTTCCGCCACGGTTATTCTCAAGAATGTCTACTTCTTGAGCATTAGAACTATTAAATACAATTTCATAATAAGGAACCGTCGCACCACACATGGCATTGGTATTACTCTTACCTACACATGTATAACTTCCTGATAAAACAGGTATGGTGCATCCTCCATTCTGCAATACAATATCAAAAACGTCGTCGTTACTAAAAGGCCCAAATTGTATATACTCACTTGTGGATGGGCTAAGAGGTATTCCTGTCATTGGAATTGCAATCCTTGGGATGGTGTAATATCCACTATTATTCGTTACATTTCCATTCAAGTCAACTACATTGAAAGTTCCACTTCCACCATTCACGGTGAAACCAACGAAAAAATCCATTTCATCTGGATCACAGAAATAATAAACCCCTCCTATAGTGGCATCACATTGACTTGATAAATTACCGGCAAAAAATAATGAAAAAAATAATACTAAGAGCTTAGAGGCACAAACACCCTTCCTATTGGTTTTCAATTGTATTGATTCCATATTCTGTTGTACAGCTTTATGGCTGACCTTTACAGGTCACCACCGCAAATAAATCCACAGGAACTATGGAATAGGTTCTAATGTGTACAGTTTTCTCTCTTAATCGAATTATTTACCTAAATCCAATACTCCTTATTACTACCAAATATAGGAAAGAGAATTCGTATTAAGCTTTTTTAAATATATTTTTTCTAGATTTTTAACATATTCTTCTATAATTTAATATAAATCAGTGATTTACTAATATGACAGCTATAAGACACTGATTTTCTAGACTTTTATAAATCTTTTAACAAGACTTTTTGTCCCTTTTATAAATCTAATCGAATAATTTCCCGGAAGGAACGAGTGAGTAGGAATTTTGACATCTAAGTTGTCGTGATTATCAACAATCTTTCGGTATACAAGATATCCGTATATGTTGTATATTTCAATCGTCCCACTTGTGAAGAATGAATCAATTCTTACCTGTAAGAAATCATGACAAGGATTAGGATAAAGAAGAATATCAGATTCAGAAATGGTCTCATCAATCACCGACGTACTCTCACATCCATTGATCAGTGGAATGTATTGAAAATTTGGATAAAGCAAACTTCTCAATTCCTCCTCATCTGCACCAAACCAATCCATCAAAATACTCGCGTAAACAGACCTAAAATCATACTGCATCGGTACACCTTCGCTCTGATCAATATCACCTTCAAGGTTAGGATTGGACCCTATAATTCCTCCATTCACACAATTGCCAAAAAGGATTAAAGGAGCTGCTGTTCCATGATCTGTTCCGAGGCTCCCATTGGAACGGATCCTTCTTCCAAATTCTGAATAAGTCATACCCACCACCTTTTCACTTAATCCCTGATTATCAAGATCTTGCTGAAATGAAGTGATGGCACCAGATAGGTTTTCAAGAAGGTTGGCATGAACACCATCCCTAGGATCTGTGACATCCACCTGATTGGCGTGGGTATCAAATCCACCAATACTTACTACATACACTTTGGTGTTTAATCCTCCTGATATCAATTTTGCGACAAGGCTAAGTTGAGTAGCCAATCCATTTCCTCCTTGATATTCAACACTATTGCTTCCTGCCTCAAATGCATCAGAAACCACTTCACTATATGCATTTAACTGCTTGATGGTTTCTCTGATAAAACTTACCTCTCTACCATAACAAGTCATGTCTTCTTCATTGCCTTCCGTTTCATTGATTGCTGTCAATGAATCTTCACCATTTAATGCAATGCTATAATTAGCCACTGGTCCCTGACATGTTTCTGACACCTGCAGCCCCATCGTAATGGCTATAGGATCCGGGTTATCATTATTTGGATAATTATCAGGATACAAAGGATGATCCTGATAAAGAAAACGACCCAGCCAACCTTCATCCAAAAACTCATCAGCCTCAGATGCTGTATGCCATATATCTGTTGATCTGAAATGAGATCGATTTTGGTTAGGATAGGCTACACCTTGGATAATTGACATCTTTCTTTCATTAAAGATATTCTTCATCGACCCAAATGAAGGATGCAATGCAACCTCATCAGTAATATTGACCAAAGACGATTCAGGTAATATAATGTTGGATCTTAACTCAGTCAGGTATTCATACTGGTCGACCGGAATGATTGTTCCAAGGCCATCGTTGCCTCCATTTAACTGAATCAATACCAATACCCGGTCATCATCAGAATCAAATAACTGGGTGAACCTGGATTTGGAATAAGATGAAACAGGAACCCCAGATAGCATGACAGGCAAACTCAATAAAGATGTATTTTTTAAAAAACTTCTTCTTTTCATAATAAGTAAGATTAGATAAGATGGTATTCAGGCATATTCATCATGACATTAAAGAGAATGATTAACCTCGTTTCCACAGTTTTTTTAATTTCTTCGTTATCAGGATTGTCCCGATATAAAGCGTACTCCTCCGTCCATTCAAAATCAGGAAGACCCGGAATCAAAGCGTTCTTTATGTTTGTCAACTGATTATCAGTAATGGGTTTTGGAAACATAAGAGATGCCAATTCATTGATCAGATTATTAGGATTGAATGGATCCATAAGATTATCAACAATGTGAAATAAATCAATCTTAACTCTTTCGCTTCCTCGTATCTCAATTCCTACAACGGTCAATGCATCTACAATTACTTTACGGAGGGGAAGGGTCGTACTATTGATCCATATCTGGTAAAATGCCGGAGATTGATAAAATGCCTTCCATCCTGCAACAGATGGTATCCCGAATATTTCCATTTGCAGGAGGGCAGAAAATTGAAACAATCCCAACTGTAATCTATATGACTCAAATTCACTATCAGGAAAAGGAACATCAAATGATTTAAAAGCCGAGACCAGGAAGTCAATAGGATGTTTTATCATGCATCCTACCCTTTCATCATGCATGAAATGCTCACTCTCAAGCAAAGTTCTCAATGCCGGTTTGATCTCAAAATCATTATCTCTTATAATTTGAGCCAGAGGAATTATTATTTCAGTCTCAACAGTATCATCAATTTCATAATAAACAAACCATCTGTAAAGCTTCCTTGCAATATATTCTGCTACATGATTACTCTGAAATATTACATCGATCAGAGTTTTGTATTCCTGATCGCCTTCATCGTCAATGGTAACATTATTAAATCGGTGGGAGAGATCCTTGCTCCCTGCATCATGCCTGTTGGGTCTAAAAGCTGATGAAATTTCTCCAATTGTGAGACTGTTATAACCTACATCCCTCCAACCGGTCAACACCCTAGCCATAGCTGCAACATCCTTTTCAGTAAATGTGGTATAATCTCCACTTCCTGCTAGCTCCCCTTTGCCCACTGTAAACAATTCCAATAACTCTCTTGCATAATTCTCATTAGGTTCAAATCCTGTATTTTGATTACCATTAAGGTATCTCAGCATAGCGGGATCGATTGTAATTTCCTTTGTTAATTCTCTAAAATTACCTGTAGCTCTTTTTCTAATGGTGTCAATATATCGATATAAAAACTTGGCATCCTGGTTATCAGATACGACAAAATGATTGTGCCAGAATAGCACCATCTTCTCCCTTATGTTTAATTCTTTCTTAAGGGCTCTATCCATCATCCACGCCCTTATTGATCGTCTTCGATAACCACTCATTCTAGCTTCAGGAGTATACGGGGCATCTATCCAAGTTGCCCCAACAGGAACGTAAGGATCTTCTTCATAATCATTATTAATTGGTGGATCGGGTAAAGGAATATCTGATAAGATAAGATCAAGGGCTCCATCTAAACCCAGGCCTTCAACCTTATAAACCTCTTCCAGACTTGGTCCATAGGTAGTTCTCCTCAGTAGATGGGATGCTTTTGAAAAATCCCAGGTGCCAGAATATTTTTCTAATGTCATCGCGTACTTATTATTTCATATTAAATATGATTGTTTATTCTTACTACTTCCAAGATACTTCTCTCCCCTATGAGATAAGGAAGCTTACATTAAAATGTACTCATTAATATTTATATTTTTTTATTTAAAATTTGTAATACTCACGATATCAGTATTTTAGAATAATATGCAAAATCTTACCTGAATCCTAAGCTTGATATTTCCTCTTGTACATATCCCTTGAATTGACCTCTACATCTATAAATTAGCAGCATTGGTCGGAAGTACTAATAGTAGCTGCAACCTTTGATTGATACCCATCGTCCTTCGGGTGTAAACATTAACCAATTAAAACAAATACAATGAAAAAACTATGTTTTGTAGTACTAACCGCCTTACTATCCCTACAAAACACCCAAGCTCAAAGCAAAATCTTTGGCAAGATTCATTCTACAGATAATACGACATTTGAATTTGTGAATGTTTTGTTGATGAATGCTTTAGACACTACCCTCGTCAAGGGCACCATCACAGATTCATTGGGTCAATATGAATTTGACAATGTTAATCCCGGTTCATACTTCATCAAAGGATCAATGGTCGGATTCGGAAATGGAGTATCAGATGTTATTGACTATCATGGCCAATATGATCTGGAAATCTCTACTATTTCACTGACTGGTGGGGTTGAATTGAGTGAAGTAGTAGTAAAAGC
>JABDLO010000334.1 GCA_013002995.1 Saprospiraceae bacterium
GAAGGAACCACGCCTCCGGCGTGGATGGGTGGCAGATTCCCGCCCCACCATTATTAGTGAAAGTTTTATAAATAGAAAAAGGTCCGTCTTGACTGAGACGAACCTTAAATGTGGTACCCGGGGCGATGACTGACCGATCCGAAGGGAAATTGACAACGTCAATTTAGGGAAGGAACCACGCCTCCGGCGTGGATGGGTGGCAGATTCCCGCCCCACCATTATTAGTGAAAGTTTTATAAATAGAAAAAGGTCCGTCTTGACTGAGACGAACCTTAAATGTGGTACCCGGGGCGGGAATCGAACCCGCACTCCCTTAACGGGAACAGGATTTTAAGTCCTGCGTGTCTACCAGTTCCACCACCCGGGCAAACACAAAAAAAGCCGATCCATATATGAGCGGCTTTCTATGAGCGAAAGACGGGTTTCGAACCCGCGACCCCGACCTTGGCAAGGTCGTGCTCTACCAGCTGAGCTACTTTCGCGTGCCTTTTCAAAAGGACCTTGAAAGCATTCGTTCAAGGGAATGCAAATATATAACTTCTCAATAAATTTCAAGTATTTTTTATAAAAAATGAACTTCACTATTGCAACGACTCGACAAGAGTCTTAATCAATGCTCCCTGTTGTACAGTTTCATTCAGCTCAATTCCATTGATAAGACTTAATTCATTCATCTTATCTTGTGGCATTCCATTGCGACTCATTAATTCCTGAAGTGTTGATGTCCTGTCAGCTGTTACAATTTTAATCCTGGTAGGGGCTTTATTCAATTTTGCCGGATCAGTGAGTGCCCTGAAATTTTTCATACTATACTGGAATGTTGAAAAATAATTATTGAAATCAGTTTTCCTGGACATACCATTCAACTTATAGATATATTGACCATACTGTATGAAATAAGTCATTAATCTCAATGGTTCAGTAGCCTGTCCATTAGTAGATTGTGGTGTAACTTCCGATATCATAGCAAATGCATTATTTCCATGAACCCTGACATTAGAACTTTCAATAACTGTGAGTTCATTCTCTTGGACCATCTGATTAGCAGCATCCTGCGGGCTATTTCCCTGAGCAAGCGTTAGTACCATTAATGCCTTTCCATCTTCAGGAGCCATCTGAAATTGAGACGGTGAATTTTGAGTCCTCCACCCTCTTGGTACTGGAAACTGAAATTTTAACTCAGGATGATAGAAATAATCGTTTTCGACAAAACCCTGTCTAGGATCTTCACCATAAACGATTCCATCAATCATGCGCAAATAAGATTCTCTATTTACTGCCAGATTCTGAGCAGGATTGGTTGATTGCCATTCTTCGGCCAATTGATGTACTGTCTTGTTCCTATCTCCAGGATCTGGATGGGTAGACATAAAAGTAGGAATAGATCCCGCACCGGCCTGCTGTGACATCCTCTGAAGTGTATTAAAAAAGTCAGCCATTTCATGTGCATTGTATCCTACCTGGGAAGAATATTCAACACCAAGCATATCTGACTGGCTCTCATCATCTCTACCAAACTTCAAAAACAACAACTGCATTCCAGTACCTGCCACGTCAGCATAATTTCTGAAATCTTCGGATGCAATCATTCCACCAATAAATATCAGCTGGCCAAGCATCTGCTTACTGTATTGTTTAGCACTGTGACGTGCTGTTATATGGCCTATTTCATGACCCAATACACCTGCAAATTCTGCTTCATTATTAAAGTGTGCAAGGATACCTCTTGTAAAGTAAACGTATCCTCCCGGTACTGCAAAAGCATTAACAACCGGTGAGTCTAAGACTCTAAATTGATAATCCAACTCAGGCCGGTGACTAATGGCAGCCATCTCTTTACCTTTTTCATTGATAAAAGCCTGAATTTCATCATCTGGGTATAAGCCGTAAGCTGCAACAATCTGAGGGTCTGATTCTTTACCCAGAGCTATCTCCTGCCCTTCTGACATAAACATCAATTCTTTCTTTCCGGTAACAGGATTCCTTGAACATGAATGAAGCATTAATGTAATCAAGGCTAAATAAAGTATACCTTTCAACATTCTCATAATTGGATCATTTATAATAGTGTACGTTATGTCGTTAATATAAAGTATTTAAAATAAGTTAAAAGAAAATAAAGATATATTAACGTTATACCATAGATTTGCTTTCAGTAAAAAGGTTTATGATAAAGTACCTACCGTCTTTCTTTACGTGTTGTAACCTAATATGCGGATTCATTGCGATTCTGGTGGGTGATTATTATACCTCATCTATTCTTTTGTTATTCTGTATTCTCTTTGACATGCTGGACGGGTTATCAGCAAGAATGTTCAATGCTCAATCCACCCTAGGTAAAGAACTAGATTCTCTTGCTGATATGGTGAGCTTTGGCATTGCACCATCTTATTTATATTTTCTTCTTACCCCACTTACTGGTCTTTTTGCCTATTTCGTACCCAGTCTATTCGTTCTTGCTTCTGCTCTGAGATTAGCTAAATTCAATATCATCCCTTCATCACCCAGCTTTTTAGGGCTCCCTACTCCTGCCACTGCATTTTTTCTTGTAGGATTATACTTTTCTTATCACCATGAAAGTGATTTTGTAGTTGGTATGTTATCTAATCCATTCTATTATACATTGATAGCTGTTTTCTTCTTTGTGATGATGTTGAGCAATTTAAGAATGTTCACCATTAAGGGGCTAAACAAGAATATATGGAGGAACACATACTTATTGATGCAACTGTTGATATTTGTAAGTCTCTTGTTTGTGGATTATAAAATTGCAATTCCTGTTTCTGTACTCAGTTACATTTTATTATCATTTATTCAAAATCTTATGGTTAGGTTCAATTAATGTAGTATTCATGTGCTATTTTTGAACCCTGATTTAATTATTGTAGTTATAACACTAATTAAGAATACAAATTATGGCAATATATATCACTGATGAATGCATAAATTGTGGAGCTTGTGAGCCGGAATGTCCTAATAATGCCATCTATGAAGGCGGTGTAGAATGGAAGATAGCAGATGGCACCAATATAACAGAAATGTATACCCTGGAAGATGGATCACAAGTAAAAGGAGATGTTGATCAGGAACCTGTTTCAGATGAATTCTATTACATTGTTCCAGACAAATGTACAGAGTGTGTCGGTTTTCATGAGGAGCCTCAATGTGCTGCTGTATGCCCTGTGGATTGTTGCCTTCCTGATCCAGAAAGGGAAGAAACTGAAGAACAATTACTTGCCAGAAAGGAAGCATTACATCTTTAAAATCTATATTCCATAAAGATATTCAACGACTTTCTTCGGGGGAAAAAACTGGATGTAGCTTGAGTATCTTTCATCTCATTAATTAAGACCTCATAAGGATCATTCAGTTGATTATAAAAATAGATCCCTAAAGTATAATTTCCATTAATCCTATTGGATATTCCAAATCTCAAGAATAGGTCATGATTACTTTTAATGCTAGATGAAGCAGACATCTCCGCAGAGGGTTCTGAACTATTATCCTCAAATGCCAATTCATCAGACCCACTGTTAAATGTTTCACTTGGCACATGATAATTCAGACCAGAGTTGAAATACCAGTTGCCTTTAACTTGAAAAGAAGCATCAAGACTGAGTCCTACATAATTCCCTTTTACACCTTTGTTTAAATTTGAAATAAATCGTTCTGAGTCTAATCCATTGGCAGTGGAAAATTCTACAGCTCTGCTCTGAGCTTCTGATTTTCTGTAATTAACCTCATCCCAACCAAAGCCAATTTGTGGTACAATGGAAAATCTTGAAGATAATTTCATCTCATATCCCATTCCCATTTCCAGGTTAAAATGTTCATATTGAATGAGCCTCGAATTGATATAAACCATCCAAGGATTCAATGTAGATTCAATCACTGGCTCAATTCTAAGATCATTCTCAAATGTTCTTTCCCATGTTAAAGCATGTACTGATATGGGTAAGGAATTAATATCTAAGACCATTCTATTAGATCTTATTTCCATTGTCTTGCCATCAATATTGTTGGATGAAATGATATTTTCTAAATCTGACGCCGTAGAGATATTTTCATTTTTTATTTTGTCTAATCCTTGCTTAATTTCTTTTTTGACAGTACTTACAAGATCTTCTCTTAATTCTGGACTTGAAGCTTCCTTTGAATGAGCTGGGTTGAAATCTAGTGGTTCATTTATTTCATTTCCATTTGATCTTTCAAGTATAAATTTTCCATCTTCCTGAGTAATTCCTGGCTCATCTATTAATCCATTTCCAGTATTATCTTTGTTGTCTATTCCCGCTTTTGAATTTGATTGAACGATGGTAGGATTTTCATCTTTTAACTGCTGAGGTTCTAAATGGTGAAGGTCTGAACTTCCATTTCCAGAGAAGTTATACCAAACAAAAGCACCAGCCATACCCAAAAAGAATATTCCCCAAAGCCAAAAAATAAGACCTCTTCTTTTATTCCTGACGACAGGCATTTCAGCATCCAATAGGAGTGACATTTCGTTCCACCCTTTATCTATAATCTCTTTATCGACATTTCTTCTGTTAAGCATGTCTGTGGTGTTTATTTAATAATGTGATCTTTTCCTGAAGGATTTTTCTGGCTTTATGCAAATGCCACTTTGAATTTCCTTCACTTATATTCAATAAGTTTCCAATTTCTCTGTGATTATATCCATCTATTGCGTACAACTTGAATACCTTTCTTGTATTCTCTGAAAGTTCATTGACCAATGAAATGATATCTTCATAATATAATGAGGCCTCAGGTGTAGCTTTTGTCACCTTAACATCATCTTCTAGAAGCATCATCTTGAGGTGTTTCGATTCCTTACGATAATAGTCTGACATTGCATTGAATACAATTCTCTTAATCCACCCCTTCAGGCTTCCGCTACCTGAATATTGATTGATGTTCTTAAATACTTTAAAGAAACCATCATTGACGATCAGCCTGGCTGTATCTTCATCTTGAGTATATCTGAGACACATATAATAGCAATCTGAAAAGTATTGGCGATACAGTTGCTCCTGGTGAACCCTGGAATTCTCTTTGCAACCTTTTATCAGTTTTTCATCACTATTTGTTCTCGAGAACTTCAATGTATCAATTTAGGATATATGAAAATATAGCATTAGATGACGTGTATTCACACTAAAGCTTCAATAAGATAGGAAACAAATTTTAAAGAAATGAAATACGAACACATATCAATCTGTCTGTACCTATCTTACTTATCCAGTAAGACGGTACAAGATTGATAAACCGTTGGTGTCAAATAAAGAAATTTTATTAAACACCTAACCAAGCTTCATAATCCTCATCTACCTGAGGTTTACGAAGCACTTTTTTAGAAGAAAACATCTTCTTAAAAAGGTCAGCGAAAAATTGAAAAAATGTGTTCATGGGTATATTTATTTTCAGTTTATATTAATACGATTTATAATGTCAAAAGGTTGCTTTGGAAATCGATATTTTTTCAAAATAATTACCTTTTTACCTCTTTTTAACATATTAAGATAAATAACTATGTTAACACCTAAGTAGATACCCTGATAAATGGTATCATTGAGTGAGCGAACCACCCAGATTTTTGAGTAAATGGTTTACATCTTATTTTAATTTCACTTGACAATTTAAATGAATTATTATGAATAAGCAGAGCATCATATCTTCAAGAGTATTACATAGCGGGTGGTCAACATTGGAAGAATATTTAGTAGAAATTGAATCTGATAAACTAGGAAAGCATCAAGTTGTCCGTGAGATATATGATAGTGGTGATGGAGCAGCAGCTTTACTTATCAATCAAGATTCTTGTAAAGTCATACTCATTAAGCAATACAGGCTTGCAGCTCATTTAAACGGACATCATGATGGGTACCTTCTTGAAGCGTGTGCAGGATTATTAGATAAAAATGATCCAGATTCTACCATTATCAAAGAGATTTATGAAGAAACGGGGATCGTCGTTGAAGAAGCTAATTATATAGGAAAAGCATATGCGACTCCCGGAGCTCACAAAGAATTAATACATCTATATATTGCGTTCTACACGGAGCAAGATAAAAAAGGAGATGGTGGGGGTTTAAAAGAAGAATATGAAGATATCGAAGTCCTGGAGCTTACCTTTAATGAGGTGATTAACCTGTACAAAAATGGTAAGATCCAGGATTCTAAAACTTTGACTCTTATTCAATATGCCATGATAGAATCATTCATTCATATGATTGATTAAATGAAAATCACATGAGTTCCTTCGCCGTGAGCGCGATTATAAAAATCTCCCACTGTTAGAACACCATCTAATTCTTCAATTAAATCAGTTTCATCCAAGGCAAACATTTCCATTGCCAGTTTACAAGCCCACAACTTAGTTCCGGATGCATTTAATATTTCCAGAAATTCACTTACTGGCGGGATGTCGAGTTTCTCCATTTTAGACTTCATCATCTTTGTAGCCAGTGCTTCCATTCCTGGTAATCCACCTAGCATCGTAGGCATGTGCATACCGGGATTTCCTACTGTAGCTACATGAAGTTCATCCATTTTCTCTTTCTGAATTGCTTCAAGACCAAAGAATGTAAAAAAGATCTCAGAATCAATGCCTTCCATTCTTGCGCCATTAGCCAGAATAAAACCAGCGTAAACGTTATCCAAATTGGCCTTACTGATGATGATCATCATCTTTTTAACCTTATTATTAGTGCCGTTTTCCATGATATATATTTATATAATGTTTTTTAAATACAACTTGCTGGTTTAGGAATTCCTGCAAGCTTACTTGAAATTTTCAAAGGACCGCTAGGGAATAGCTTGTAAAATTCTTTAATATTTACTACTCCACTCTTACCTATTTTTCTAATTGACAATGGTACCTCTTTTTTAAATTGATCTCTCAAAAAATAAAGAACTTCCCAATGCTTGTCTGTAAGTTCAATATTCTCCTGACCTGCCATTTCTTTGGCAATTTCTTCGGTCCATTGATTGTGATCTTCAAGATATCCTTCTTCGTTGCACTTTACTGTTGTTCCAGCATATACGACTTCCATAATTGATAGTTTATTTGTTATTATTAATTGATAATGATTTTAATATTAAATTGAGGATACTTCCTCTACTTCTATGTCTTTTCCAGCAGTTGTCATCTCACTTGAAACAAATGGGATATGTCTACCCTTGATGAGCATGTTCCAATAGATCCACTTAAATGCGAGCTTACCCATATGATTCATGTGTGTTTCTTTAAGTAGTTTTAAAGGTCCTACTCCAGGTAAAGGGAATGACCCTGTAACTGGTTCCTGGGTGTAATTGAAATCGATTAGGATCGCTTTTCCATGTCCAGTCTCGATAAAACAATTGGCATGTCCATCAAATTCATCTTTCAATGGCTTACCTTCAATGTATCTCAAGATATTTTCAGTAAGAATCTCAGCTTCAAAGTGTGCCACTGAACCAGCCTTAGATGTTGGAATATTCGTCGCATCACCTATGGCAAAAATATCGTCACTTACTTTGGACTGAAGCGTTCTTTTATCGGTAGGAATGAAGTTTAATTCATCACCGATTCCTGACCTTTCCATGGCTGCATCCCCTACATTGGTAGGAACTGTAACCAATAGGTCATATTCTACTTCCTTTTCTATGTAATCAATGATCTTCTTATTGGCTCCATCAACTCTTTCAATATTAAAGTCAGGAACAATTGTAATATTTTTTTCGTCCAGTAAGTGTTGTAACTCCTTTGTAGCCTTAGGCTTTGTAAATGCTCCACTTAAAGGAGTGACAAAGGTAATATCTACCTTATCCCTCATCTTCTTATTAATGAAATACGAATCAGCAAGGAAGGCAAATTCCAACGGAGCAACGGGACACTTGATCGGCATTTCTGCAATGTGTACTACCAGCTTTCCTCCTTTCCATTCTCTCAGCTTATTTCTCAATGCAACCGAACCATCGAAAGTATAAAAATCAAAAATGTCTTTCTGCCAGTATTCGCCGCTCATTCCTTCTATCTCTTCAGGAGCGATATTGGTACCTGTAGCTATTATAAGGATGTCATAGCTTAATACACTTCCGTCTTTTAATAATACAGTTTTTTGATCCTTATCAATTTTTTCAATTCCTTCCTGGATTAGATTAACATCTTTAGGTATGAATTTAGAAATTGACTTTTTAACTTCTTTTGGTTTATAAATATCGAATGGTATGAATAAATAACCCGGTTGATAATAATGTTCTTTCTCTTTGTCAACTATCGTTATATTCCATTCTTTTTTTGGTAATTTCTTAACTAGATGATTGGCCATCATGGTTCCTGATGTTCCTGCACCCAATATCAAAAGGTCTTTCATGTCTATGATTTTAAATTCGAGGGCAAGTTACCTATGTACTTAAGTTTAATCAGTGACATTAGTCACAATAAGACACGTCATTGATCAATATCATAGCATGTGATGACGAAGGATATTTATACCCCAATACCTACGTCATTCAATAACAAGAGAACACCTTTCAATGCTGAAGAAAGATGTTGACTTCCTTGCTTACTTAGTTCTTGTTTTAATTCCCAGTCAATTCCTGTAATCGCAATCACGTAAGCTTGAGGGATGCGATCGTAAATATGGCTGGCTAACCCCAGAATCACTTCAGGAGTGATTGCATGAGATGTGTAACTTACACTATAATCCGGAGTTAATTTTTCCAACTTGTACCCATCCCTTATATGGTCGAGGGTAGAATCTACAAAGAATACTCTGTTATAATGAGTAATCAATTCTGCATCTTCAATTTGGAGTTGGTATCTGTATACCACTTCAATATCCGGATACCTAGATTCTACCTCCTCAGCGAATGCCCATCCCAGACCATCATCGCTGCGACCATCATTTCCTATTCCTATTAATAGGACTTTATCCTTTGTACCTTGTGTCAACAATGTTTCCTTCATGGTTAAAAAGTTCAATTTTCAATGGCATCTGGCCAAGTGAATGTGTTGCACAACTCAGACAAGGATCATATGCTCTAATGGCAACTTCAACCTGGTTGAGCATAGGTTCTGTAATCTCTTTTTTCCCGGACAGCTCTTTCTCTGCAACCCATTTTACAGCTCTGTTCATCGCCTCATTATTATGAGTAGTAGAAACAATTAGATTACATCTTTCTATTCTACCATTGTCATTGACAAGATAATGGTGAATTAATGTTCCTCTTGGAGCTTCTATAATACCAATACCTTCATTTCGCTGAACGCCTTCAGCCCTCAAATCATCTCCCATTATGGAATCATCGTGCAAGAGAAGTCTGATTTTTTCAGCACAATGTAAGATTTCAATAAGCCTTGCCCAATGAGTATGCATGGTCATATTATTAGGCTTACCTTCTGTGTAACCCTTTAATTGCTTCCGTTCTATTTCTGCCAAAGGAGTATCAATCCTTTTACACACATTAATTCTAGCGAGGGGTCCTACTCTATTCCACCCACTTTCTCTTCCGAGGTCTTTCAAGTATGGAAACTTCAGGAATGACCATGGTTTCACATCTTCAGAGAAGTAATTGGCATACTCTGTGTCCTTGATCATAAGGGTTTCCTTTCCTTCATAATCTATAGCTCTGAGCATTCCATTGTAAAGATCCAAGTCTCCATCAGGAGTTACTAATCCTAAATGACCAGATGGATACTTTGCAAAAGTATCCAACCATTTATGGTTCTGCAAGTGATAATCTTTAATGAACTCAAGTACTTCCTGTGACCAATCAATTATGGTATCAATAGAGGGCACTTCCTTTCCATTCAAGAAATATTCTCTTTCCTGTTGAGTAAATGTCTTATGAACACCTCCCGGTACTGCAGTGATACCATGGATTTTTTTACCGGCAAGTGCTTTGATTAATTCCTGCCCAAATTTTCTCATCACGATGCCTTTATGAGCAAGGTCTTTATTCTCAATAGCAACCTGCATCACATTCCTTTTCTCATATGGAGCATCAAGGCCAAATAGTAGGTCAGGAGATGCTAAATAAAAGAAATGCAAAGCATGAGACTGTAATACCTGAGCATAATGAAGCATTCTTCTCAACTTTGTGGCAGTTGGAGGTAGGTTTTCAGGATCAATCCCAACTATCTGATCTATCGCTTTTGCTGCCGCCAAATGGTGACTCACAGGACATATCCCACATAATCGCTGAACCAGAACAGGAGCTTCCCAATAAGGGTGTCCTTGAATAAATCTTTCAAATCCTCTAAACTCTACAATATGAAAGAATGCATCTTTGACATTATTCTCATCATCCAGATGGATGGTGACTTTACCGTGACCTTCAACTCTGGTTACGGGATCTATAACTAGTTTTTGTGCCATAATCAGTCGTATTTAAATTCCGGATACAGAACGGAAAAATCTTGGTTAAATAATAGGTTCTTCACCACCTTCCAGATGTGATCTGCTGATGGAGGACAACCAGGGATCCAATAATCGATTTTCACAATTTCATGGCAAGAATAAACCCTATCTAAAATTTTAGGAATATCCTCGTGAGCAGGTATTAACTGTTCATTATTCTCACTTGTAATGGAATTGATATAAGATTCTTCAAGACATTCCTTTAAAGGAACAGTATTTCTCATCGCAGGTAATCCTCCCCAAATTGCGCATTCTCCTACAGAGACAAGCACATCACACATCTCCCTGAATTTAAGGAGTGCCTCTACATTTTCTGAATTACAGCAACCTCCTTCAATCAATCCGATATCACATCTTTTAGTGAAGGTTTTGATGTCATTCAGAGGAGATTTATTGAACTCTACCAGATCAATAACATCCAATATTCCCAAATCAATGTCAAGCATAGACATATGACATCCAAAACATCCGGCCAATGATGCCGTTGCGACAGTTTTCTTTCCTTCTGCAGAACTAGGAGTTAGAATCTCCTTCAAAGGAACGGTCTGCACACTATCCAGATCATCATATTTCCTGTCGCCAAATGGCCTGGCAAGGCTTTTCCCTCTTACCAGTATGGCTCCTACAGGGCAGATATGCATGGCTCGCAATGCCTCCTCTTCAGTCAATTTAGATTCCAGATCGTAATCTATACTTACGATTGATTCATTTCCTCTATTCCTGAAAGAAAAGACCTTTTTACCATCATCTGTGACTACCTCTTCAACACATCTCATACATTTCACGCACCGGTTGGGTTCAATCACCATTCTCTTGGGGTTGAAATCCATAACCCGGTCAATAAATAAATGTGGAAATCTTGTAGACGTCAATCCTGAATCATACCCCAGATGCTGCAAATCACAATCACCACTCTTCTCACATGCAGGGCAGAAATGGTTACCCTCTGCAAACATCATCTCAACAACTGCCTTACGATTATCTTTTAATTCTTCAGAATTGAATTCCACTTTAGTTCCTTCTTTAACCTTGCAGATACATCCTGCAGCAGGTTTACCATCTACTTTTACGGTACAAACTCTACATGTAGCCAGCGGTGGGTCAATGTGTGGATAATAACAAAGTGAAGGAATATTTATACCTTGTTCTCTTGCTGCCTCAACCAGGTTCTGTCCATCATATCCTTCATACTTTACTCCGTCGATATAAAAATTTACTTTCTTCATAATTCATGATTGTTTTGAATGATGGAATCATATTCAACTACGGCACTGGCCAGATCAAATGATCTGTTTACCTGAGATTCTTGTTTCAAATAATCTTCAAATGCCTCTGGAAATTTTTCAAATGCCTGAATGATCGAATTAGGGGCCGTCTGGCCTAAGCCACAACGACTACTGAATTTCATAATCTTACTCCATTGACTAATCTTTTCAAGATCTAGCTCGGTAACAAGTCCTCTTCTTACTTTTCTCAATTCCCGACTTAGGATAAAATTCCCAGCTCGACATGGTGTGCATATACCACAAGATTCATCTATAAAGAATTTATTGAAGTTCTGTATGATATCAAGTATGCTCCGCTCTTTGGAGAAAATCATAAAGGATCCACCACATTTCAGGTCGTTCAAAGCTATATGCCGATCAAACTCATCAGCTGATATAAGGTCTCCTGATGGACCACTCACCTGGACTGCGTATGGATCTTCAGCTTCGCACAGCTCCAATAGTTGTCTAACCGTCATTCCCCATTCAATTTCATAGATACCAGGCTTATTACAATCACCTGAAACGGAGATCAATTTGGTACCAGGAGAATTGGCAGTTCCTGTATTGTGAATGGCTTCAGGCCCCAGTTCAACAATCCTTGAGGCAAGACAGAATGTTTCAACGTTGTTTACAACTGTAGGCTTTTGATGGTATCCTCTATCTGTAGGAAAGTGTATCTTGGGTCGAGGTTCCCCTCTTTTTCCTTCAAGGGATTGTAAAAGTGCTGTCTCCTCACCACACACATATGCTCCGGCACCAAGTTGTACCCGCACATCAAAATCAAACCCTTTAATT
>JABDLO010000431.1 GCA_013002995.1 Saprospiraceae bacterium
ATTTTTCACTTGAGTTGGATGAAGATAAGGATGGTTATCTCTACCATGATGATTGTAATGATTCAGATCCCACCATAAATCCCGGTGCTGATGAAATCCCGAATAATGGGATAGATGAAGACTGTGATGGAAAAGACGCTACCACAAGTATTGAGGAAAACACAATTTCTTCCTATGTAATATCACCTAATCCTTCTTCAGATATTATTGAAATCAAAGGTGATTTTCTTAAGAATAAACTCATCCAAATAATCGATAAAAATGGAAAAGCTATTCACGCCATTAACTTGGATAACAATAGAATAAACATTAAGGATTTAACTAATGGATTGTATTATTTGAGAATTAAAGACGAGATCATTCCTTTTGTAAAAATTTAGGGGTGTAGGAATTAAAGATGCTATCTCTTTGAGCGATGTCATCTTAATCGGGGCAATTCCAGGTCCAATCAGATAATTCGCCTTGTACTTCCCGTAAAGAAAAATGCCACCATTCTGTCCGGATACCTTTAAAACCTATTTCCTCCATCATCGCCTTTAATACCTTACGATTGCGAAGCACTTCTTCAGGAAGATCAAAGTTGTCAGTATGGGCAGCCTCTCCAAAAAAATCATAGCCAGTACCCATGTTTAACTCCTTGCCTTTTTCATCTACAAGTGTCACATCAATTGCAAGTCCCTTGTTGTGCATAGAGCCTTTTGCAGGGGGTGTAACATAACTGGGATCCGGCTTGATGTCCCAAAGTTTCTGTTGATAAGGTCCAGGTCGATAACAATCGAATAGTTTTAATGAAAGGCCATATCTCGTATTGATACCTCTATTCAATTGTACCAACTTTTTTGCTACCGCGGGTCGTAAAAAACATCTGGGACAGTCATAGATTTTCTGATTTGTGAAGTTATTCTCAGAAGCATATCTTAAATCCAAAAGGATTCCGGTATGCTCAGTGGTGATTTCAAGCCATTGGGAAGTATCATAATCTAATTTGATTCGGGGTTTTCTCGGTTCTATTGAATCATTGGGTATGGCCAGGTCATTGACTACAGGTGCTGATTGATCCTGTTTGCAACCGGAATAAAATATCATGGTCATTACTGAAACCATAATGTATAAATATGACTTTTCTACGCTCACCCTTCTACCAATTGTAAAAATTCTTCCTCTGTATAGACCTTCACCGTACCCAGTGCTTCTGCTTTTCTTAATTTGGAACCAGCTTTTTCTCCTACAACAAGAATATCAAGGTTTTTACTTACCGCAGAGATATTCTTAGCACCCAACTCTTCAGCCAATTTCTGAGCATCCTTGCGACCCATGGTCTGTAACGTTCCGGTAAATAAGATGGTCTTACCGACAAGAGGAGCATCATCCGCAACTTCTATGGGTTTGTCAGCCTCCGTCTGCTTCAGATTTACACCCCGTTCTTCCATTCTTTCAAGGATGGCAATATTGTTTTCATCCTGAAAGTATTCAACCACATTTTCAGCAACCACTGGCCCGATGTCTTTAATGGCTGTAAATCGTTCCACATCCCATTCTTTCAACTCAAGTACATGACCAATTTCTGCAGCAATTAGAGCAGAGCCTCTCTTCCCCAGGTGATGAATACTCAGACTATGCAATAACCTTGAAATTGGATTTTGCTTGGCTTTATCAATTGCCTTTTTTAAATTTTGTGCTGACTTCTCACCAAAACCCTCCAATTGTGCGATCGCTTCATAATCCAGGTTGTATATATCAGCTATATTTTTTACCCATCCCAATTCATAAAACCGCTCGATGTATGACTTCCCGAATCCATCAATATCCATAGCCCCCTTACTTACATGAAAGATCATACGTTGCAAGTCCTGGGCACCACATACACACCGTGGACACCGCCACGCTGCCTCACCTTCAATACGGATCAATTCAATATCCTCGTCCGAATCATTAATCGGACACACTTTAGGAAATTCAATTGGTTTTTGAGATCCATCACGTAGTTCTTCCATGGCTTTTACAATGTAAGGAATTACATCTCCTGCCCTTTCTACAACAATGGTATCCCCAATTCTTAAGTCTTTCCCAGTTATAAACTCCTCGTTGTGCAATGAAACAGATGATACGGTAACTCCGGCAAGGGCAACAGGATCAAGCTTGGCAACCGGAGTGATGGATCCGATCTTCCCTACTTGATATTCTACATTTATAAGTTTAGAAGTAGCTTGCTTGGCTTTAAATTTAAATGCAATGGCCCACCTTGGGTGATGGGAAGTACTTCCACACTTCTCCTGAAGTTCCAGCTGGTTGACTTTAACCACCATTCCATCTATCTCGTATGGATAGGATTCTCGTTGGGCTTCCCAGAAATTGCAGAAATCGATGGCCTCCTCAATTCCCTGACACAATTTCTTTCCTTTTACTGGAATCTTAAAGCCCAACTCTCCCAACATTTCTATACTTCTGTAGTGAGAATTTACTGACTTCAGCAGATCATTGCCATTCTCATCTACGGCATAGCCGAGTTGAAAGATAAAAGCTTCTATTCCTCTTTTTTTAGTGTCATTGGGATCCTTGGTCCGCAGGCCACCTGTTGCTGCATTTCTTGGATTGGCAAATAGGGATTTACCTTCCTTTTCCCTTTCTAAATTTACTTGCTGGAATATGTCTTTGCGGATCAGAGCTTCTCCCCTGAGTTCGACCTTTTCCATTCCAAAAGAAGAAAACGCTGCCTTCAATGGAATCGATCCGATGATCTTAGCATTGGGAGTCATTTCTTCCCCGCTCACTCCATTACCTCTTGTTGCTGCCCTAACCAATAGATCATTCTCATACACTATAGCAATACTACCACCATCATACTTAGGCTCTACTGAATATTCAACCTGAACATGCGCTTCAATACCGCACAACTTCTTAACCTGCCGGTCAAAATCTTTGAGGTCATCGGCATTGTAGGAATTACTTAATGACAGCATTGGGATCAGATGCTCAACCGTACTGAACTCTGAGGTAATATCACTCGATACCCGTTGTGTCGGTGAGTCAGGTGTGATCAACAATGGATTGTCAGCCTCAAGTTGTTGAAGCTTTTTGAAAAGTTGATCAAATTCATAGTCAGAAATGACCGGATCATTGCCGATGTAGTACTTCCATTCATGGAATATGATGGCATCCCTAAGGTCTATGATATCGTCTTCAGTGACTTCTTTTTTAAGTAACCCCTTTGATAATTCATAGTATTCTGCTTGTTGCTCTGGTGTGTACATCTGCCTGGAACTTTAGGGTGGAAAGATACCGAAAAATCGATGGACAATCGATGATGTTTGATGTACAATGTTAGATGGCAAAAGTCAAATAAAGATGATTTGATTCACGATTTTACATTGTAGATTATATTGAATGAAAGAGTAACTACATAATGGTAATACGAAATCAAAATAATGTAGTATAATCATCTTGGTTTTAAGTCTTCGGAAACAAACTATCAACAGCAGAATCATTTCATATGGGTTTGAAGCCTGCCTTGTCAGCAGACAGGTTCGGAAACTTCAAACAGCGTCTTGAAAATAATTCTATAGTAGAAGTAACCCCAGATTCCATGATATAATAAAGTCGATCTTATATCCTTATTTATAAGACATCAATATGTCCCAATGTCCCGAATTCTTTCTGTCTCGATGTCTTATAATTTTCACAAAAAAAGCTCTGAAAAAAACAAATTCTACAGAGCTGGTTATCGATATGTTCTGATTTGAATCAGTACTATCCGCCAAGTGCAGCTGCACCACCGACAATCTCGGAAAGTTCTTTGGTGATGGCTTCCTGACGTGCTTTGTTGTAATTAATTTTCAATTCATTAAGCATTTCCTGTGCATTTTCAGTTGCACTATCCATTGCTGTCATTCTTGCTCCGTGCTCAGAAGCATGCGTATCTAATACAAATTTCTTAAAGGTTGTCTTCAAAATGCTAGGCACCAATTCCTGAAGAAGGTCATGCTTGGAAGGTTCAAATATATAATCAGCCTTTCTCTTCACTGCTTTTCCCTTCAATTCAAGTTTCTTAACTGGAAGAAATTGCACCATTTCTGGAAACTGCATTGCTGCATTCTTAAATCTACCATATGCCGCGAATACCTTGTCAAATTGACCTTCTCTGAATCCATCCATAGCAACAAGTGCCGCTTGCTCAACATTTTCATAGGTCAGATCATTGACAAGAAAAACATGATCATCAATAATGGTTGCCTTCTTATAGTTCTTCTGAAAAAATTCAAATCCTTTCCTACCTATAGGGATTATGGTTACATTACCGGCTTCATATTGTGTCCAATAATCATTTTTGATCTTGGCCACAGCTGCCTTTATGACGTTGGAATTAAATGCACCACACAGCCCTTTATTAGAGGTAACGACAACAATAGCAATCTTGTCTTCACCTCGTTCTTTCTTGAATACTGTATCGGCATCTCCTTCGAGATTAGAAAGGATATTGACAAGCATTTTATTTAACCTGTCAGCGTAAGGTCTCAACTGAACGATTCCTTGCTGGGCTTTCCTCAACTTAGAAGCAGAAACCATCTTCATAGCCTTGGTAATCTGCTGAGTCGATTTAACCGATTTAATCCTTTCCCGTACTTCTTTTAACTGTCCACTCATATTGAGCTATATCTATATTAATTAAGCAAATTGAGGTGCTAACTCAGAAGCCACTTTTTTAATGGTGTCTAAGGCATCATCTGTCAGTTTACCAGATCTGAAAGTATCTAGTACTTCTTTATGTGACTGCTCTAAAGTAGTAAGGAATAATTCCTCGAATTCACCAACTCTATTTACAGCAACGTCTTTCAACAAACCTTGAGTACCCAAGTAAATTATAGATACTTGTTTTTCAACTGATACCGGAGAATATTGTGGTTGTTTCAATATCTCCACGTTTCTCATTCCTTTCTCCAATACAGCTTGGGTAGCCGGATCAAGGTCAGAACCAAATTTGGCGAAAGCCTCTAAATCTCTATACTGTGCCTGGTCCAGTTTCAATGTACCGGCAACTTTCTTCATTGACTTAATCTGAGCAGAACCACCTACCCTCGATACTGAGATACCAACGTTAATCGCTGGTCTGATACCGGAGTTGAATAAGTTAGACTCAAGGAAGATCTGGCCATCTGTAATAGAAATTACGTTGGTCGGAATATATGCAGAAACGTCACCTGCCTGTGTTTCAATAATTGGAAGTGCAGTTAATGATCCGCCACCTTTGACAATACCAGCTTCTTTTAATGAGTCCGGCAGGTCATTCATATTGTTAGCGATTTCATCATTATCAATCACCTTAGCTGCTCTCTCAAGGAGTCTGCTATGGAGGTAGAATACATCACCAGGATAAGCCTCACGTCCAGGAGGTCTCCTTAACAATAGTGATACTTCTCTATATGCTACTGCTTGCTTGGATAAATCATCATAAACTATCAGTGCAGGTCTTCCTGTATCTCTGAAAAACTCTCCTATTGCTGCTCCGGCAAATGGTGAATAAAACTGAAGTGGTGCAGGATCAGATGCAGAAGCAGAAACAATAACGGTATAAGCCATCGCCCCAGCTTCTTCCAATGATTTAGCCACTTGTGCAACTGTAGAAGCTTTCTGTCCTGAAGCTACATATATACAGAATACAGGTTCTCCTTTATCATAAAACTCCTTCTGGTTGATGATCGTATCAATAGCAATGGCTGTCTTACCAGTCTGTCTGTCACCAATAATCAACTCCCTTTGCCCTCTTCCGATTGGTATCATAGAATCTATCGCCTTGATACCTGTCTGAAGTGGTTCAGATACTGGTTGTCTATAAATTACACCAGGAGCTTTTCTCTCCAATGGCATTTCATATTTATCACCTTCAATAGGACCTTTACCATCAATGGGTTGCCCTAATGGATTCACTACACGTCCAAGCATGCCTTCACCTACTTCAAGAGAAGCAATCTTTCCGGTTCTTCTTACTGTTGATCCTTCTTTGATTCCATCACCAGGTCCTAGAAGTACAACTCCTACGTTATCTTCCTCCAGGTTAAGTACGATGGCTTCTACGCCGGACTCAAATGATACCAATTCACCTGCTTGAGCCTTTGAAAGACCATATACCCTGGCGATACCATCTCCAACCTGGAGTACGGCACCTACTTCCTCCAATTCTGCTTCGGTATTGAATCCTGATAATTGCTGCTTCAGGATCGCCGATATTTCATCTGGTTTTATACCTACCATTGTATGTTGTATTTAAGCTAACTAAATATTTTTTATGTAATCTTCGGATTGAAAATCCTTCTTAAGTAATTCTAATTTATGAGACACACTAGCATCGTATAATTTGTCACCTATCTGAAGGACAAAACCTCCAATCAGTGATTCATCTACTTCTGTTTCAATTTCTACATTTTCCATAGCAGCTTCTGTATTTTTAAGCTTACTTTTAATGGAATTGAGAACGGAATCATCCATTGATTGAGCCGTCTTAATTTTTACAGTAGAGATGCGTTTGTAAAGCTTGTATTGATTTATAAATTCATCTGTGATTTCAGGCAATATATTTTCTCTTCCCTTCTTAGTAAGAATATTGATAAATGCTAACACCATAGGGTCGGTATTACCCTTGAAAATAGCATTCATGATACTAAGTTTCTTTTCAGTCTTGATGATAGGACTCTTTAACATCAAGTAAAAATCTCTATTAGAGATGACATCCTTAAGGGCCTCCATAGCTTTAACCACGGTTTCCAGTTCATTTCTCTCCACGCAGAGATCCATGAGGGACTTGGCATATCTTGATGCAATAGTGGTTACTGACATAATTAATTCAATTTGATATCATCAACGAGCTGATCGACAAATGATTTATGATTCGCATTGTTGCTCAACTCTTTATTAAGTAGTTTTTCAGCAATTTCAATCGCTATCACACCCACTTGATTTTTTACCTCAAGTAGAGCTGCCTTCTTTTGATTTTCTATCTCGATCTTGGCATTGGTAACGATTTTATTTGCTTCTTCTTTGGCTTTATCTTTTGCCTCAGATATCATTTTATTCTTAATATCTTTTGCTTCCTGAAGCATTTTAGATCGTTCCTCTCTGGCTTGCGCCAAAAGTGCAGCATTCTCTGACTTCATATTGGCAACTTCCTCTCTTGCTTTTTTAGACTCATCTAAAGCATCCTGAATATCGTGTTCTCTTTTCTTAAGAGCATTTACGATGGGTTTAAAAGCAAACTTTCCTAATACCAGGTAGAATAAAATAAAAATGATGGTAGACCATAGGAGTAATCCGAATTCTGGTCTGATGGGTGAAAAGTCTAGTAAAACTAACATCCGTTTATAATTTCTTGTCTGTGATTCAATTAATTAAGTCGTTCAAGACTTCAAATAAAAGGAAGGCTGCAACCAACCGTTACAGCTCATTCCTTTGGTTTTTTAACCTACGAAGAATGCAAGTAGAATTGCAATCAATGCAGCTCCCTCTACAAGGGCTGCCATCAGAATCATGTTAGCTCTGATGTCTCCAACAGCCTCAGGCTGTCTTGCGATTGCTTCCATAGCTCTTGCTCCAATCATTCCGATACCGATACCGGCTCCGATTACAGCTAGTCCTGCACCTATCGCTGCTAAACTTCCAGTCATTTTAAAAGTGTTTATATAGTTAAAAAGTATAGTTTCAAATTAATTACCTCAAGAGCATTCTCTAGTGGTGTGCTTCTTCTGTAGCAGCTCCGATGTATGAAGCCGTAAGAATTGCAAATACAAAGGCCTGAATAAAGGCTACCAATAACTCAATGGCCATCATAAAGAGTGTCAACAACACAGACCCAATTGATGTTCCCCAAGCTGCCCCTGCATTAGCTCCATTTTCACCAAAGATGAATATCAATCCTACAAAGATCACAATCACCATATGACCAGCGGTGATGTTTCCGAAAAGTCGCAACATCAGGGTTAATGGCTTAATGAATAATCCCATTATTTCAACAGGGGTAATGATAAATATTTTTAATACGGCAGGCACTCCAGGCATCCACAATACGTGACTCCAGTAATGCTTGTTACCATTAATATTGGTTACAATAAATGCAAATACTGCCAGAACCAAAGTGAATGAAAGGTTTCCTGTTACATTCGATCCACCAAGAAATGGAATCTGCCCGAATAGGTTCAAAGCAAGTATGAAGAAAAATAAAGACATGATGAAAGGGGTAAATCTTTCCCACTTATGACCGAGGAAAGGCTTACATACTTCATCCTGAATAAACACAAATATCGGCTCAATGAATCCTTGCAATCCTGTTGGAGCCTGTCCTTCTCTTTTCTTGTATGTCTTAGCAATGCCGATAAACATCCACGCTAGCAGGATAAACACAAGTAACATTGTGAATACATTCTTAGTAACCGAGAAGTCATAAAATGATGATACCCCTCCTCCGAGGAAACCGCCATCAGCATAACTTTTATTATCACATTGATAGACATTTCCACCATGACAGAGGTACACAACTGTCTTATCCTTTCCTGTCTCCTGATCAACAATATCTTGTGTAAATAAAGATCCGTGCCCTTCTAATTCCACAAGATCCATGGGGAATGACTCATCTGTAATCCTTCTTACCTGTCCTTCATAGATTACGTATCTATTGTATGCATATTCACCAGTACCATGATAATCCGCGTGAAACTTGGACGAACTGAATATATCCCATCCTTGATCGGACTTCAGAATACAAGGTAGAGGAAAGTGCCATGGTCCTATGCTGTAGATGTTCTGATCACTGATGTGATGAAAGGCAGTTTTACCAGGATTAAACTCAGTCTCTGACACATCATAGCCGCACGCATTGGTATGGCTTCCGTGATCATCACCCTCTTGGTGAGAGTGGCCCTGATCATCATGTTGCTCTGTTACCTGATCCTGTGAATTATTGTCTGCTGTGTCTTTGGCGTCAAGCTGAAAGCTGAAGGCCAGTAAAACGATGATGAATATCTTTATCTTATGCATACGATTTCCCAAGAAATATCACTTTCTAAATTAGACCGCAAAGGTATTATTATTATTGACATTATCATAAGGTGTAAAGTCTTTTATTTTCAGGCTTTTAATAGTGATAAAACCGTCTCTAAAAACATCTTTCAGGGAGTAAGAACTTCAGTAATAATTATTTGGTAATGCATGTGCTCAAACATATTACTTTTGGAAAACCGGTTCATTTATATTATTTAAATTTTTAGCAACAATCAACTTAATGATACATTTGCTACATGGCTGAAAAGACGATATTTTTCACTTTATTGATAATTTTAGCATTTTCATGCAAATCCATTTCTGAATTCCAGACAGAAGATGCGACTGGTAAAGATTATGACATCAATATTTCATCTATCCTGATGAGGCTGGATCCGTTGAATAATATGGTGCTTGTAGACGATAAGAATTTCATCCATCGATACACCAATCAGACGGAGAAAACATTTACCTATAATGACAACACCCTGGGTATGATCAGTCATGTGGATGTAACTGATCCATTAAAAATTGTAATTTATAAGAAGGATTATGGGGTGGCAATTTTCCTGGACAACACCTTATCGGAAATAGATCGTATTAATCTGTATGAAAATGGATTTACAGAAATTCCATGTGTTGCTTCATCCAATGATGGCAATCTCTGGATATATGATTACACCGATTATCGGATAAAAAAGATTACTCAGGATGGAAGAGTGATCCTGGAGAGCATGTCAATGCTAGACTTTGGCCTTCAGAATATTAAACCTTTCCATATGCAGGAAAGGTATGGTAAGCTCATTTTACAAGATGAAAATCAAGGCATTTTCTTATTTGACAATTTGGGACAATACATTCAACCTTTTCCTTTTAAATTACAAAACGAGGTGCAATTTGATGGGAGTAAAATCTGTTTTCTTGATGGCAACGATTTTACTTGCTATAATGTGGAAAGATATCAGGAATTCTCTGTGCCGATCGGAGAGCATAAAAAAACCGGCCTTAAAAATATCAAGGCCGGCGATAAAATTTTCTATTATATCTATGCTGATGGAATTGATATTATCCCTAAACGGTCATAATATCTTTCTCTTTCGCTTCAATCATTTTTTCAATGGTCTCTGTATGGGCTTTAACCATATTTTGAACCTCCTCTTCTTTTCTCTTGCCTGCATCTTCAGGATATCCATCCTTTACTTCTTTCTTGATGAAATCGATAACTTTATGCCTGGCACTTCTCAAACTGATCTTGGCTTCCTCTTCTAAGGATTTTGATTGTTTTACCAGTTCTATTCTTCTTTCCTCTGTTAAAGGTGGAATATTAATTCTGACAAATTCTCCATCATTCATTGGAGTTACACCAAGATTAGCGGCATAAATAGCCTTTTCTATAGGTCCTAGCATTTTTTTCTCCCATGGTTGAATACTAATGGTTCTTGCATCCGGGGTGCCGATATTCGCTACCTGATTTATAGGTGTCGGATTTCCATAATAATCTACCATTAAGCCACTCAACATGGCAGGTGAAGCTTTTCCTGCTCTAATTTTGATGAGCTCATCATTAAGGTGATCAATGGCCTTATCCATCAACTCATTACCTAAAGCCATCATAGTTTCAATAGTTTCCTCCATAACTTTCATTTAAAATTTAATATTCTCAAAAATACAACAATTGCTCGATTTCATCTGCCTATTCTCTACCCATAAAAGAGAGTAGAAAGTATAAAAATATAACCAGTGACGCCAAAGCTTGGGAGACATACGTCATTGCTGCCCACCACAGTGCATCTTTAGCACCATCGTATTCAGTCCCTACAGCAACTCCTGAAGCATCTAACCATGCCAGTGCCCTTCTACTTGCGTCAAATTCTACCGGCAAAGTAATCAGTGAGAATAATGCTGTTATCCCGAATGTTGCGACCAATACCAACAATAATGTTGAACCTCCAAAACCAGATCCCATCCCAACGATCAATCCCAGGAATAAAAACTGTTGAATCTTACTGGAAAACTGAACTACCGGTACTAGATTAGATCTAAGCGTCAACATATTATACGCTGTATCATGTTGCACCACGTGACCACACTCATGAGCCGCTACAGCAGCAGCTGCAATACTCCTTCCATTGTGTACTGCCGGAGATAATGATACTGTTTTAGTTCTAGGGTTGTAATGATCAGAAAGATAACCCTGACCCTGCACCACTTTCACACCGGTTATTCCATAATGATCCAACATTGCATGAGCAACTTCCAGTCCGGTCATTCCACTTCTGATTCCTATTTTACTGTAATGATTGAACTTCGATTTAAGCCTGGATGAAACTCCGGCTCCAATCAATGAAAAAATTCCAAGTATTACGAAATAAAACATCTGCTTTATATTTTTCTAATTAACTAATTCAGGATGTCACATCCTGCATACTTTCTTAGGACGTCAGGGACCACGATGCCGTCACTTGTCTGATAGTTCTCCATGATGGCTGCAATGATCCTTGCAAGCGCCAGTGCACTTCCATTAAGGGTATGTGCAAGGGCAGTTTTTCCGTCTTCCTTTCTGTAACGTAACTTCATACGATTACTCTGAAAGGTCTCAAAGTTAGAGACTGAACTTACTTCAAGCCACTTTTTCTGTGCTGCTGAATATACTTCAAAGTCATACGTCAGTGCCGAAGCAAATGTCAGATCTCCCCCACATAAACGCAATATCCTGTATGGCAGTTCCAGTTTTTTCAGCAGTCCCTCGACATGATCGAGCATTTCGTCTAAAGTATCATAAGATCGATCTGGATGTGTCATCTGTACAATCTCAATTTTGTCAAATTGATGCACCCTGTTGAGACCTTTAACATCTGCTCCATATGACCCTGCCTCCCTTCTAAAACAAGGAGTATACCCTGTAAGTTTAATCGGTAATGAAGAAAGATCAAGAATATCTTCTCTGTGAATATTCGTAACAGGCACTTCTGCAGTTGGAATAAGATATAAATTATCTTCTGTCACGTGATACATCTGACCTTCCTTATCGGGCAATTGTCCTGTAGCCCGGGCAGTGGCTTCATTAACCATTAATGGTGGAACAATCTCTTCATAACCGGCCTTGGCAGCTTCATCAAGAAAGAAGTTAATCAATGCTCGTTGCAATTTAGCACCATTGGATCTGAATACTGGAAATCCGGCACCCGTAATTTTAACGCCCAGTTTCAAGTCAAAGACCCTATACTTTTCTGCCAATTCCCAATGAGGAAGTGCATCAGGCCCCAGATCCGGAAGATCACCGGACCATGCTTTAAACACTTCATTATCTTCTTCAGAATTTCCAGGAGGAACAGAAGGATGCGGCACATTAGGAATTGAAAGCAATAATTCTTCCAGCTGTTCTTTGGCTGTTCTGAGTTGCTCCTCGAGAGATTTAATGGACTGTTTCATGGATCCTACCTCTGCCCTCATCTGATTGGCTTCTTCCTGCTTTCCTTCTTTAAATAAGCGGCCGATGTCCTTGGATTTGGAATTTACCTGTGACAATAGTCCATCTAGCTGAGTCTGGGATTTTCTCCTTAAAGCATCGGCTTCAATGGCGCGATCGACCAATCCCAATTGATCATCACTATAATTTCTGATCTTCAATCCTTCTTTGACCTGCTCTGATTGCTCACGCAACCTCTGAATCTCTAACATGTTGTTATTTACTTTTAATTTGACTCTGAGAGGACTGATTTGGTGCTTTTTACCATTTAGTCTTACCCCCAGCTGAAGATTTGCAAAGATACTATTTTGATATTCAAATTATAAATGTATTTTTGCGGTGCAAATCATCCGTATTGCATTACTTCTTGGATGACCTGCCTTAGAGTTCCCACTTTATTTTTCGGCTGGTACATAGAGTTACACCGAATTTCAATTTGAGTAAAGAAAAATTTCAAATCACAATACCTAATTATACGATGTACGACATTTTGCAACTGAACGAGATGCTTGTTCCTGAATTAAGGGAGATAGCAGAACAGTTAAATCTTAAATCATACAAAAGGCTCAGCAAACAGGATCTTATCTACAAAATCCTTGATGAGCAAGCATTATCAGGAGATAAGAAAACTGAAGAAAAGAAAGAAGAAAGCAAAGAAGCTTCTGCTGAAGAAAAGAAAACCAAGCAAAACGGCCAGAGAAGGCAAAGATCCAGAAGGCCAAGGGCTGCAAAAAAAGAAGCTCCAAAAGAAGAAACCAAAAAGGAAACTGAACCAGAAGCTAAAGAGGCTCCTGAAGTCTCACAACCTGAAACACAAGAAGATAAAAAACCTGATCCTAAGGAACAGAAAACAGAATCAAAGGAAGAAAAGCCTGAACCTAGAGATAAAAAATCTGATTCCAGGGACAGGAAACCAGATTCCAGGGATAGAAAATCGGATTCAAGAGGCAGAAAATCGGAAAGTTCCAGAAGAGACGATAACAGACCACCAAGACCAGAAGCAAGAAAACCAAAATTTAATCCTGATCTGGATGGAATTATTGAAGGTGAAGGAATTCTTGAAATGATGTCAGATGGTTATGGCTTCTTAAGATCTTCTGACTATAATTATCTTTCCTCTCCTGATGACATATATGTATCCCCAAGCCAGATAAAATTATTTGGCCTGAAAACAGGTGATACTGTTAAAGGAGCCATCAGGCCTCCAAAAGAAGGAGAAAAGTACTTTGCATTATTAAAAGTATCTAAGATCAACGGTCTGGAACCTGAACAAGTCAGAGAAAGAGTACCGTTCGATTATCTTACTCCTCTCTTCCCAGAAGAAAAGTTTAAACTGACTCACCATCCGGCAGGAAAAGATTATGGCAATAGGATGATTGATCTTTTTGCTCCAATCGGTAAAGGTCAGAGAGGATTGATCGTTTCACAACCTAAAACGGGTAAGACTTTCTTATTGAAGGATATTGCCAATGCCATTGCACATAACCATCCTGAATGTTATATGATGGTTCTTCTGGTAGGTGAAAGACCTGAAGAAGTGACAGATATGAAGCGTAGTGTTGATGCTGAAGTGATAGCATCGACCTTCGATGAGCCGGCTGAAAATCATGTAAGAGTTGCTAATATAGTTCTTGCAAAGGCTAAAAGACTCGTAGAATGCGGACATGATGTAGTCATTTTACTCGATTCCATCACTCGTCTTGCCAGAGCCTATAATACAGTTGCTCCTACATCAGGAAGGGTACTTTCTGGTGGTGTGGAAGCCAATGCACTTCATAAACCAAAGAAATTCTTCGGTGCAGCCAGAAATATTGAAGGTGGCGGATCATTAACGATATGTGCCACGGCTCTGATCGATACAGGTTCTAAAATGGATGAAGTGATCTTTGAAGAATTCAAGGGTACTGGTAATATGGAACTCCAATTGGATCGATCATTGGCCAATAAGAGGTTGTATCCTTCTATCGATCTTACCAAGTCAAGTACACGAAGAGAAGAATTATTGCTTGATGAAGGCACATTGAAAAGAATGTTTATCCTAAGGAAGCATCTCGCTGATATGAAACCAGATGAAGCAATGGAATTCCTAAGGAAACATATGATTGGAACAAGAGATAATAATGAATTTTTGGTCGCAATGAATGGTTAATTATTAGGTTTTTTAAAATAATACACCTACTTTTGCAGCCCATTTGAAAAAAAGATAACAAATGAAAAGGACGTATCAACCCTCAAGGAGAAAAAGAGCAAACAAGCACGGCTTCAGATCAAGGATGAGTACCAAGAATGGTAGGAAGGTACTTGCAAGGAGAAGAGCCAAAGGAAGAGCTAAACTTACTGTCTCCGACGAAATGAGTAGAAAGTAATCTAAAGAATACTTAATCACAAGCATATAAAAAATCTGAATGTAGCTTATCTTGCGACATTCAGATTTTTTTATGACTGATTTTTCATTTTCACGCGACGAACGACTGAAGAGTGTAAAGCTCATCAAAGAGCTGTTTAAAAAAGGTCAATCTATCTTCCAATTCCCCATTAAATTAATGTACATGCCTTTGCATGAAGGCCATGCAACTATTTCTAAGACTCAATATGCAGTATCTGTCCCGAAGAAACGATTTAAAAAAGCAGTTGATCGCAACAGGATAAAAAGATTGCTCAGAGAATCTATCAGACACCATAAGTCCATTTTATCCAAGGACCCTCCCATTATATTGATGATAATCTATGTAGGAAAAGAGGAACTTTCTCATAAAATCATAGATGCAAGCATTAAAAAACTGTTATTAAAGTTGCATGAGACAGCATCTTCTCAACCATAACCGTACATTAATATAATGAGATCACATTCCACCATATATCATGTAGTTTCCCTGGTCGTATTAATACTTGGAATGAATATGACCTTACCTGACACCCTCTCGAGTCAGGTGTTACTGCAATTGGAGATATATGATAATCCTAAGTCTTTTAAGTATGGAGCGGGTGCAACGCTTTCATATAAAACTACTTCGATGGAGGACTGGGAAACTGAAAAAATTGAATCCATTGATTATGAAAATCAGATCATTGTATTCAAAAGTGGTTATGAAAACCTGGATAATATTGTAAAAGTAAGAAGGTACAAGCCCTGGGTAAAAGGACTCGGGCTCCAATTGATGAGATTTAGTGCAGCCTGGTTTTTATATGGAGGTATATCTAAGTTGATCAATAGTGAAAATCCGTTTGGTTGGGATCATGTAGGAATAGGTGGAGGTGCATTTCTCACTGGATTTATAATGACCAAACTCGCTTCAAGTACTACTTATGATGTAAAAGGAGGTAAAGACCGTTTGAGAATCATCGACATCAGCTGGCCCGATCCGGAAGAGGTGTATCAAAAAAAATAATGCCCCGTCAACTTCCATTCCTTTATAATGGTATCTTAAAGTCTGTTTTCACATTCAACAGAGCATGTTACTATTTTTCATCTTCCTTTCCATCGTTCTGATCGTTCTCCTTACGGCAAAGTTTAAATGGCATCCCTTTCTGGCGTTGATTGTTGCGAGTATTTTCCTGGGCATCATAGCAGGATTGGAATTTACAAGTATCCTGGATGCCATTGCGACCGGATTCGGGAATCTTATGGCTTATATCGGGATCATTGTAGTAATGGGTAGTATCATAGGTGTATACCTGGAGAAATCAGGAGGAGCAATGACCATTGCACATAAGATCGTTGATCTCGCCGGAAAATCCAGGTCTGTCTCTGCGATGTCATTGATGGGTGCCATTGTAAGCATTCCTGTCTTCTGTGATAGTGGTTTCATCCTGCTCTCTGGTCTCTCGAAAAAGTTATCAAGTCTTTCCAATGCTTCCAGAGCCTCACTCAGCCTGGCATTAGCAACAGGTCTATATACAACCCATACGCTTGTACCACCCACTCCCGGCCCAATAGCCACAGCCGGAAACATAGGTGCTTCTGATCACCTGGGTACAGTTATCATTCTTGGTATATGTATCTCTATTCCAGTCTTGCTCATCAGTCAATTCCTGAGTAAAAAACTGGGAGAAAAAATCAAATTAGAATCTGAAGGTTCGGAGTTATCTGTCTCTGAGGAAGAGATAAACCTTCCTTCATTCGGACGATCGATGATACCAATCATCGTTCCGATCGTATTGATTAGTCTGGGGACAGTTCTAAAATTTGCTGGAATAAGTGTTGACTGGATAGATTTCATATGCTCCCCTCTTATTGCGATCACCATCGGTGCCGGAGTCGCAATGCTACTATTGCCTCCTGTCATAAAAGCAAATCATAAGTCGTGGTTAAGCGAAGGTGTTCAGGTTGCCGGACCAATCCTGATCATTACAGGGGCTGGTGGTGCATTCGGAGGTGTATTGAAAGCTACTGATTTATCATCCATTGTTGGGACCTGGATAGGGAGCAATCCTCAATCTAGCTTTGTGATGTTGATCCTTATATTCCTCATCGCTGCCATCCTTAAAAGTGCTCAAGGATCCTCAACCAATGCTATGATCATCACCTCTTCCCTACTTGCGCCTTTAATCAGTCCACTGGGGTGGACTGATGGAGTAGACCTGGGACTTGCAGTAATGGCCATAGGAGGCGGTGCAATGGTTGTATCCCATTACAATGATTCTTACTTCTGGGTGGTTACAGAATTCAGTGAGATGGAATCCAATAAGAGCATCAAATCATTTACTCTTATTACAGGAGTCCAGGGGATTACAGTTCTCATAATAGTTTTGTTGTTAAGTCTATTCCTATAAAGACTTTTATTATTGCTGATCAATAAAAGGTCACGATCCTATTTTCCTCCATCCTCATTAATAACCAGTAGCTGATTCAATTCAATATTATTGTACTCCTGGCTTTTCCCGGAAGGCCATTCAATCCTTATTGATTCTACATTCCTTGCATCTCCCAGTCCAAAATGTGCCATCAGGCTATTCTGTCCTGAATAACCAGATTGAGATGTGATCTCACGCATCTGATGGACTTCTGTACCGTTGATTTTAGATTTCACATAAATTCGTGCACCAATTGCACTGCGATTGGATACTACACCTTCCAATTTCAGCTTTAGCCATGAGTTCTCATTTCCATTGTTGAGCATATATAGATTAACCTGCTCCTCTTCCCCATCACTGTTTTTACAGTTGGCAATCACCAGGTCCATAAATCCATCATTATTGAAATCACCCCAGGCATTTCCATAAGAACAAACATCAGGATTGACAGAAAACTCTGAACTCCTATCTTCAAATGTTCCGTCTCCCTTGTTGCGATACAATCTATTCCCCAGGTTGCTTTTGCAGAAACCATTGGTTATAAACAGGTCCAGGTGGCCATCATTATTATAATCTACCATCGACGACCCATAGGTACATCCTTTAAATAAGGTTACCGGATCATCGATTACTTCAATAAAGGTTCCATCTTCATTGAGAAACAATTGATTCCGCTGTTCTTCATAAAATCCCGCATTCCCTATAAATACATCCAGGTCTCCATCATTGTCAATATCTCCCCAGCTTGCTGTCATACTGCTTGATTGTGAAGTAGCCAAACTTCCATTTAAGTACTTTTCAAATGCTCCGTTACCCTTGTTGATGTATAGATCATTGGTCTTATTGCCTTCATTGGTGATAAAAAGATCCAATTCTCCGTTCCCATCAACATCCGCCCAGATGGCACTTCTGCTTGGTTTTTCATCACTCATTAATGGATGGTCAGCCTGCATTTGGAATTTTCCATCTCCAATATTCCTGTATAGAAAGTTCTTGCCATCTCCTCCACTATTAGTAATATAAAGGTCAATTAACCCGTCATTATCGTAATCACCAAAAGATGCAGTTTCGCCATATGTTGCGGGATTAAGCCCTGCATCAGATTGTAATTCAAAATCACCTTCCCCATTGTTCAGATAAAACAGGTCTTCCTTCTCATACCACGAAGTAATAACACCATCAATATGACCATCATTATTCACATCGGCAAATGAAGCACCAACAGAAGGGCTTAACAATTGAGAAATTGGTGAATCGTCAATTTGATTAAATATTCCATCTCCATTATTGATATATAAAAAATCTGCCTGTCCGGAACCGAGTCCGTTAGAAATAAAGACTTCCTCCCAGCCATCATTATTCACATCTATGACATTAACACTCCTGGAATCTGATATTGCACTCGATATTATCCCTTCAACCTTCGTAAATACCTGGGCTGATACAGGATTAATGAAACAAAAACACAGAATAATAAATGAGAAAATCTTAATCCGTGTAGAAGAATCAGCTTTCATAATAGTCAATATTTAGGCTTGATTTAAGAATTATGCCATCAATGATAACTCTAGAATCCTGTACCAAATTAAAAAGTATCAAAACTTAAACTTTTATCATTTCAATAGCCTGTAAGATATGATTAACCTCATTGATGTGTAGGAAGTTACTATTTGTGTGTAGTTTTGGTCCATCCAGGGGAAAAATTAAATCCTGTAATAATTTTTGTACATTTTTAAGGTAGTGAAACTTCGTTGGTTAACCCATATCGCATTTTGGTTGAGTCTCAGTGTTCTATATACACTGGTGAGGATGGCATTTGCAGCTCCCAGCGATATGGAATATGATGTTGCCACGCGGTTTTTCCGCTATTGGTTGATTGAGGGAGCATTGCTTCCTTTTAAGGCAGCCCCTTTCTATTTACTATTTTACTATTTGATACCCAGGTATCTCCCTTCAAAGAATACCGTTGGAATAATTTCAGGTCTGGTATTTATCATCTTTATGTGTGTTGTAGTGATTCGCTGGCTTACCCCTCATGTATCCATGGCCATGTATGGTGACTATCCGGAATTCAACACATTCAGCCCAGGAAGGATGTTATACTCTTTCACAGAAATGATACCCGGATTTTCATTGGCAAGCGCCATAAAGCTCATCAAACAATGGACTGAAAACCAGAAAAAATCAACATTGTTGCAACAGGAAAAATTGAATGCTGAGTTGCAGTATCTTAAGTCACAGACCAATCCGCACTTCTTATTTAATACACTTAATAATCTTTACGGCCTTTCAAGGAAGAATTCTGAACATACTGCTCCGGCAATCATGAAATTATCCCATCTATTCAGGTATATGCTAGATGAATGCAGGGAGCCATTTATTCCAATTGTAAAAGAAATTGAACTGATTAAATCTTACTTAGAACTTGAATCATTAAGATATGGAGATCGATTGCACCTGGAGTCCAACTTCAATGTATCAGACCATACGGTCCCGATTACACCTTTGATCCTACTACCTTTTGTCGAGAATGCTTTCAAGCATGGAGCAAGTGAATCTGTTAATGATGTATTCATCAAGATCAATTTAATGGCAAGCCCTGAAAAGATTAAGTTCCAAATCATCAACTCAATCGGCAATCTTTCTCCCAACGTTAAGAACCTCGGAATAGGATTGAAAAATATTAAGCGCCAATTGCAATTGGTATATCCTGATAAACATGAATTAAATATTGAATCAAGTACAGATGAATATCATGTCACTCTTATCATATTACCTACATCTCCAAATACCCTCAAGAGATCCGCAATGTATTTGAATCAAGACCTTCATATAACAACAGACTCACTATGAAAAAAGCAAATACTTACAAGTGTTTAATCGTTGAGGACGAACCCATAGCAGCAGAAATCTTAAAAGACTACATCAGCCAGGTTCCTCATCTTGAGTTGATTGATCATGCCGGTGATGCCATGTCAGCACTCCAGGTATTAAACAATTCTTCTATAGATATCCTGTTTCTTGACATTCATCTTCCCGGAATTAAAGGTGTAGAATTTCTACGAACGCTGAAGAATCCACCGCATGTTATCATGACAACTGCTTATTCTGAATATGCTGTTGATGCTTTTGACCTTGAAGTATTAGATTATTTAACTAAACCTATCGAATTCTCTCGCTTCCTTAAAGCCATAAGTCGACTGCCTATATCGAGTATCAAGTCTGACGAATCGATTGCAGAGGCCAATCTGAATAGGCCCTTCAGATTTTTCAATACCAATAAAAAACAAGTAAAGATATACCTGGATGAAATCTTGTACATTGAAAGTCTGAAAGATTACATCAAGATTCATACTTATGATCAATCTATTGTCACCAAAGGTCAGATAGGATGGATTCATGCAGTTTTAAAATCATATGGAATGATCAGAATCCACAGATCATTCTTAGTTTCTATTGATAAAATAACAGCATTTACTTCCAATCAAGTAGAAATCTCGGATATCAAAATCCCTATTGGAGGTTCCTACAGATCAGAGGTCAATAAGGTGCTCCATCAATTAGATGGAGTGAATGAGTAAGTAACTATTCTTCCTCGTCCTTGAGGTCTTCTATTGCTTCTTCAATTTTATCGCCTACAGCGTCAGCAACTTTTTTAGCTTTCTCGGCTACATCCTCAATTGAGTCTCCAACCATATCAACAATAGCTCCCATCACAGAAGTTTTTTTAGGGCTATCGTCTCCTGACTCAGCAGCTTCCTTTTCAGCAGCCTTCTTATTGGCTTCAGCCCTTTCTTTGATATCTTCTTTTACCTCTTCCACCTTATCTTCTACTGCGTCAGATACTTTCTTTACAACCTCGGCAACATCTTCTATTGCATCTTCAACAGCGTCAGAGATAGAATCAATTACAGAAGACTTTTCTTCTTCGCCTTCTTCCTTCTTAGAAGCTTCTTCAGCCTCAGCTTTCTCTTTTTTAGCTTGAGCTTTTGATTGATATTCTTCTTTAGCATCATCTATCTTATCACCTACAACATCAGCTACTGCTTTTACAGTATCGACGACATCTTCGAGAGATTCACCCACTGCTTCTGTTACAGCTGATAGTAAGCTTTCTTTCCTGGGTTTCCCCTTGGATTCATTGATTTCCTCGGCTGCCTTCTCAAGCTTTTCTGCAACTTCACCTTTAGGTGCAGCTTTGGTGGCCATCTTTTCTGCAATTTCCTCTTTTACCTCTTCCTTCTTCTTCTTAATTTCCTCTTTCCTCTTCCTTTCTTCTTCTTTCACCCTGGCCTTTTCCATCCTTTGCTCCAATTCAGTTCGGGTTTTATACATGTCATCGAGCTTCATCTGCTTAGATTTAACCCGCTCCTCGATCATTTTCAACTTTGCCTGCCGGATCTGAGCCTCCAACTGGCCATCTGTCTGAGCAATTCTCCTATGCTGAAACTCCTGTTCATTGACATCCCTCTTGATGGACCTTTCCATTTTATTAATCGCAGCTACAAGTCCTTCATATCTCTTGGTCAGGCGATCAGTATTATTTCGATTTCGTGATTTCCTGTCGCCAAATTTCTTTTCTTTCACTTTCTTGAACAGACTATCAAGATAATCCCAGGTCAGCCTTCTATCTTTTCTGGTGAATTCAGAACCCTGGAATTCATTTTGAATCTTTTTCAGCTCCTCGAAAATGGGTTTAAGACCCAGGCCTTGTTCAATTTTATCTTCAATGGCTTTTAACCGCTCTTTAAATTGAGCTGCACGCTCTCTGGACTCTTCACGAAACCTCTGATCCAGTATCTTCTTTAAATCCTTTAATCTGTCAAAAACCTTATTGGTCTTTTTCTTTAAGTTGTCAGCATGCTCACGGAATATATTCTTCTCATAGACCTGCTCCTGAACCTTGGACCAGAATGATTTCATTTCTTCCCATACCGCATCGTCATATTCCTTCATTTCCTCTACCTTATCCTTAAGATCTTCCAATTCACTATTGTAAATCTCGTACAGTTTTGAAGAAAGGACAACGAAGTGCCACTCTGCTTTTGCCCTCATTATAAGATCTGTTCTATCCACTTTAATCTCCTCGGGGAGAAGGTCGTCCGTTATAGACAGATCCCGTTCAATCTTTTCGTATCCCTCCGGAAAAGGAACTTCATGCCCCTCTCTCCAGAGGTTCATCATCTGATTGTAGAAATCTTCAGTGGCAACATTTTCAGGAAAAATATAAAGATCTACTTTGTTCTCTTTATCTCTTAATTCAAGTGCAATCAGGCACTTTTCTTCTGTTCGTGAGCCCCACAGGACAATTCTTTTTTTCATTTGTATCTATTTAATTGTGTCATATACAGGAATTAAAACCTGTACCATTTTCATGCAGAAATTGTATCTGCTTGTAATTTTTTATCAACAATATACTGAGCGATTTGAATCGCATTGGTGGCTGCCCCTTTTCTGAGGTTATCAGCTACGATCCACATATTCAATCCATTTTCGACTGAATCATCTCTTCTTAGTCTTCCGACAAATACTTCATTTTTATTCTTAGCAAATAAAGGCATTGGATAGATATTTGCTCCAGGTTCATCCTGGACTTCTACACCTTCTGTTTTCTCCAGTAAAGCAACAAGGTTCTTCATTTCATATGGCCTGTGGAATTCAACATTGACCGATTCTGAATGTCCCCCATTGACCGGTACCCTCACAGCTGTTGCTGTAATCTTTATATTATTATCACCTAAAATTTTTCTGGTTTCATTAACCAATTTCAATTCTTCTCTTGTGTAACCATTATCGTAAAATACATCACAATGTGGGATACAATTCTCAAATATAGGGTAATGGTAAGCAGGATCACTTGCTGAAGTACCTTCTTTTTCTTCCTGATATTGCTTAACCGCTTTCACACCAGTTCCTGTAAAAGACTGATAAGTGGATACTACCAATCTCTTGATACCATATTCTGAATGCAGCGGAGCCAGGGCAGCAACCATTTGAATGGTTGAGCAATTAGGATTAGCAATGATCTTATCTGACTCCTCTAATTGGTGTGCATTGATTTCGGGAACCACCAACTTCTTAGTTGGATCCATCCTCCATGCAGATGAATTGTCAATTACAGTTGTACCCACCTCAGCAAATTTAGGTGCCCACTCCAATGATGTTCCACCTCCTGCAGAGAAGATGGCAATGTCCGGCTTTCTCTGTACAGCTTCTTCCATACCTATTACCTTATGGCTCACTCCATTTAAAGTGATGAGTTTACCTACAGATCTGGCAGAAGCCACCGGTAGAAACTCATCATATTGAAATCCTGTTTCTTCCAGCACCTCCAGGATTACTGACCCTACAAGGCCTGTTATTCCTACTACAGCTAGTTTCATAATAATAATTTTTGATCTTTCTGATTTTGATTTAATACTTAAACGCCTTAAAACCTTATTTTATCACCTTCAGATAAATAAAATCTAAAATTTTAAAGACAGGGTGCAAATATATAAGTACCATAAATACTTATCTTTATGAAGCTTTAATATTTATGGTAAAACTGAAAATAATTCATAAATGCTTATTGTTATTTCTGTTCCTCCTGCCTATTCATGTGGTGAGTGGACAGTTTTCTGATTCATTTGACAGTGATCTGTCTCAGTGGAGTGGAGATGTCGAAGATTTTACCATTGATAATACTGGGTGGCTTCAGTTGAATGCAGATGAATCAGGTGAGTCCATGCTTAAAGCAGAATTCAATTTCCCTGATGAATGGACATTATCACAAAGGCTCAGGATGGAATTTGCCCCCAGTGATAACAATCGTACGAGAATATACATGCTGAGTGAAGGCAATGATATCGATACGGGAAATGGGTACTTCCTGAACATAGGAGAAAATGGTTCTTCAGATGCCATAAATTTTGGAATCATTTCCTTTGGATCAGAAACCATCCTGGGAAGTGGAACTATGGGAGGAGTATCATCTGATCCTGTCAATATCGGACTTTCGCTCAACTATGATGGTGACGGATTCTGGAGTCTTAGTGTTGATTATGAAGGAGGGGTTCTCTATGTTCCGGATCTAGATTTGTCTGACAACACCTTTGATATAAAAGGTGCAGGCACTCTGATTATTGAATGTAAATATTCTTCAACAAGGGTTGATAAGTTTTTCTTCGATGATATATCAATACAACTTCTTGAGGAGGATCTATCACCGCCTGAAATAATTACTGCTGAAGTCATTGACAATCGAACAGTAAAATTAGTATTTAATGAATTGTTGGATGAAATATCTGCATCAAATCCAACCAATTACATTATTCCTGAAACGAGTAATGAAGCTATAGAAGCAACTGTCAATAAAAACGAGGTGACAATTCAATTTGAATCCATATTCATAAGTGGCCCTTCATTTACAGTTTTCATTTCAAATATTCAAGACCTTTTAGGGAATACCGTTGAGAATTCTCAATCGGATGTTTTATTTTATGCTACGCCACCGCAAGAAGGGGACTTGATCATCAATGAGATATTATTCGACCCTTATCCGGGAGAAGGAGATTTTGTTGAAATCTATAATAAAAGCAATAAGTTGATCGCTCTTCTAGGCTTAGAGATCCATAATGATGATCGGGAAGAATTCAGAGTTATCGATGATCCTTTAATCATGATGCCGGAGTCCTATATGGCATTAACATCATTGCCTGAAAATGTAAGTTTAAGATACCAGACACCTGATGAAGCCATCATTGAACCCCAAAGCTTGCCTGCATTTAATAATGATAATGGGAATATTACATTGCGGTACCTGGGACAGGAATTGGATGAATTTAATTATGATGAAGACCTCCACTCTGTAATAATCAATGATACAGAAGGAGTGAGTCTGGAACGAATTAGTCCTGATCTTGGCAGTGAAGACAGAAATAATTGGACTTCCGGCCAGGCAGTAAATCAATTTGCAACACCTGGATACAGAAATGGTGCTTTAATAGAAGCAATGGATGGTACACAGGTTGTTTCTTTAAGGGAATCACATTTCAGCCCAAATGGAGATGCTCACATGGATTACGCCATTCTTGACTATAATCTTGACAAGGCTGGATATCTGGCAACAATTGAAATCTTCAATGACTCAGGACAACGTATAAAAAAACTATCCAGTAATGTAAGCCTGGATACAAATGGATTTATTCAATGGGATGGAATAACTGATGAAGGGAAGATTGGCAGGATTGGTGTATATATTATTATGGTAGAGCTATTTCATCCAGACGGAGATACTTATCAAGAAAGACTGGCTGTAGTTTTATCAAAAAATGTAGACTAAAAGCCTATTTTTGAATGAACGAATTATATATTGAGTAAGACAAAACTGATATTCAACCTGTTTTCACTACTTATGGTAGCATTCACGCTACTGGTGATGTTTCCGTATAAAATGGGGTTGTTTAGCACGTTGTCAAATTACAGTGTGCAGTTCGTTTTTCTTTTCTTATTGATGGGAATGATATTTCTTATTATTGATACGAAAAGGCTCTTATTCACTGCATTAGGTTGTTCTGCTGTCTTGTGTATTTTTCTGAAAAACAATTCCAATAAAAACATCATCCTTCCGGTAGCAAATATTGAAGGATCCATCAATATTGCTCATATCAATCTTACCAATTCAGAAAATGATGTTGAAGCAGTTCTCGATATGATCTTTCGTACGGATCCTGATGTATTATCCTTACAGGAATATACTCCATTCTGGAAGAATGTACTTCAGGAACATCTGAAAGGAAGATATGATAATCTATATGAATTGGTAAGAATAGATCCTCATGGATTGGCTTTTGCGAGCAATTTGGAGGTAATCAGGCTAGATACTTTTTATAGTCAGTCAATCCCAGGCCTCAACTTGATCACAACCATTGGCAACAGGCAATTAGAGGTTATTTCAACGTATATATCTCCATCTCTTGACAGAAACTCTTCAGAACTTGCTGATGATCAACTTTCTACCATAAATGGTGTCATAAGAAAAAATGAAATCCCAAGTATTGTTCTTGGTGAATTCAATCATGTATATTGGTCTAATAAAATCAGAACATTCAGGTCAGATAATCAACTTCTGAACTCCAGGCGTAATGTTCCTCTTACTGATTTCAGTGTCCCTGTAGACCATATATTTCATACTTCTGATATAGAGTGCACCTCATTTAAAGACCTGATAGACTACCAAAACAGGAGGCTCGGAATATTAGGAAGTTATCAATTCGGAAGGTTACCCAATGAAGAAGAAACACCTTCATATGGCATTCAGTATGAATAACTTTATCTTTGCACAACATCAATGAGAAAATTTCCTTTCTACCTCAAAATGATTACTAAAAGACATTAATTCACGTCAATTTGGACGAAAAAGAGCATTTTACCTCTTACTGACATGGCATTGAATTTGCCGCATTTATGAATTAAGTCTTAACTTCGACATACCAATGAGCATCGGAACTGCCTTCCCACATGAGTGCAAGCATGACAAGCATTAAGTGTAGAAAGCAATACTTGGGAAGAGATTCGTTTTAGAATATAAATGGATTTCACATATTCGGCAGCTCATTAAATAATGATAAAAACTTGGATCTAATTGAGCAGGTATATTAGCATACTATTCCTATTATTTACTTTTTCATTGGCATATGGCCAGCTTGAGAAAGAATTCGAGCAAGCCATTGTGACATTTGATCATCGGATCAAGCATCCTACAGATGATGACCTTGGTTTCAGCGTCGATGATGTAGACCTCAGATCATCGGATCAAAGACTGGATAAGTTTTATGCCAAAGTACAGGAAGAGAAAAAAGCATACGTCAGATCCAACATAGGAAAAGTACATCCGGACTTAATATTCGAACAATTCATATATTCCCATTTTACGGAAGAAGAAATTTATCATCTTAAAGATGAATTCCCGGAAGAATCATTCTATTCCTCCTATGGCAAGCAAGTAAAAGATATCATTCTTTACTACGAGCAAAAAAAAGAAGCTGTCAATAAGATCTTTCCACAATTGTCCATGTCTGACGAACAGGAAATATTTTACTCCTTTCCATATCTGGGTAGAGATCGATATATACTACTCCATTTTTGGTCCAGTGTCTGTAAGAGCTGTATAGAAAAAAATCGACATTTCTCTGAATTGCATGATGCTTATAACCGAGCAGGAGTAGCTGTTATTTCTATCTGCGTAGACTATTTTCCGGATAACTGGAAGACTGTAATGGAAGAAGAACAATTTGTGAATGCACATTACTACTTACCAAGGACGGAGTTTATGAATTTATCTGAAAACTTTACACTTGAATTATCAACTACCCTATTATTGAATGCCGACTTAAGGATCATATCAAGAGACATTTATAAATTAGATCCTTTATTAGAATCGATCATCTTTGACTAATGGATATTCGTTATCAGCTGAAGCGATTTTCAGATCTAACTTCTAAAGAGCTATATAGTATTTTTCAATTGAGGCAAGAGGTATTCATTGTTGAACAGAATTGCCCTTATGTCGATGCAGATGGACTAGATCAGGATTCTTACCATCTAAGTGGTTATCTTCAACACGACCTGGTTGCTTACACAAGACTGATCCCTCCCGGAATTGTTTATGAAAGACATGCTGCCATTACAAGAGTCATCAATGCTCGACACACAAGGGGAAAAGGAGTCGGAAAAGATTTAATGAAAAGGTCCATTGAACTTAGTAGAATGTTGTGGCCGGAAACTTCAATAAAAATCGGAGCTCAATCTTATTTAAAATCCTTTTATGAAGCTTTAGGGTTTATCAGATCAGGTGATGAATACCTGGAAGATGGGATTCTCCACATACACATGATCCTGGATTACAACTCATAACCGTATTTCTTCCAATCATCCAAAAAATCGATATCACTTAGCTCTCTGAGGAGATGACATGAATGATCTGACGATAGGATTTTTTCTATGGTTTTTGATGTCACTTCATCCGTACTCCAGTTTATATCCTGGAATACCCCGGGTATCTCATCCTTTAATCCAAGTAAATAATAACCCCCATCAAGAGCTGGACCGATAATAGCATCATATTGATCAAGTTTATCAAAAGCAATTTCGATATCAGTACTTCTTAGCTGTATACAATCAGACCCTATGATGATAATCTTGTCATGAGTATTCAGAGCCTTGTGGATGGCATCATACATCCTTGAACCCAGATCTCCTGCAACCTGTACATTCTTATCATACTTCTCATCTGCCCAGTGATCTACCTCAGGAATGTGATCGGAGTAATACAAGTATCTGGTGGCATCTACAGCATCAGACACAGATCTTGTGTGCTCCAGCAATGCATGATAGACTTTTAATGCATAGTCTTCTGAAGAATCTTTTGCTAGCCTGGTTTTTACCTTTCCCGTAAGGGGGTTTTTAATAAAAATGATTAGTGCCTTACTCGTCTTTCTTTGCCCCAAATTCTTCTTTTTTACGGACTTGATCTCCTTCCTTCAATGTCTTGGAAATGGTTGAATATGGACCAGTCACTACAGTCTCTCCAATTTCAACTCCTTCTTTTACAACGATATATTCATCATCCTGTATCCCGGTTACAACCTTTGCTTGTCTTACCGTATCTGCTTCAACTATAAATACAACTTCCTCAAATTTTTCTTCACGATCTTCTTTATCCAGATCTCTCACCGTAACAGCCTGAATCGGAATGGTAACTTTATCTCTTTCGCTTTCAGTATAGATATCTACTGTTGCTGACATCCCCGGTCTGAAAGGATATTGATTGATGGATGAGATCATACTTGCATAAGAGTCAGGATCTATCCTAATCTTTACGATGAAATTGGTTACTTGATCTGAATTCAGGCTTGCCTGAGCTGTTGCAATATTAGAAGCCGAATTGGCAATTTCTGTAACAGTACCTTTGAATATTTTATCGAGATAAGCATCCACTTCAATATCCACACTGTCACCCATTGACACCCTCAGTATGTCATTTTCACTGACATCAACCTGAACCTCCATATTATTTAGATTGGCGATACGCATCATTTCTGTACCAGCCATCTGAATGGTACCTACTACACGCTCACCTTTCTCGACAGAAAGACTAGAGACCACTCCACTGGTTGGAGCAGAAATTGTTGTTCTATTGAGAGAAGTCTTTAATTCATTAAGACTTGCTTCCATAGATTTCACCATATATTTAGCTGCCTCTGCAGATTTTTTGGATGATTCCAATCCTGCTTTTGATGCCCTTAAGTTGGCTTTCAAACCATCGAGATTCGCCAGGGATTGGTCAAATTCAACCTGGGAGATCACACCATTCTTTTTGAGGTCTATATTTCTGGTGTGTACTGCTTCAGCATTGGCCAATTGAGCCTGGATCTGCTCTACCTGTGCATCACTATTATTAATTTGAGCCTGAGAAGTAGCGAGATTGGCTTTTGAATTATTCAGACTGGCTTCACCTCTTTCTACGGCAGAGATATAAGTGTCCGGATCAATCTTAGCGAGGACCTGACCCATAATAACTGAGTCTCCTTCTTCAACATATAACTCGACGATCTCTCCAGATACATCTGAAGATATCTTCACTTCTGTTTCCGGAAATACTTTTCCACTGGCTGAAACTTTCTCATCGATGGTTCTGGCTTCAGATTCTTCCATCTGAACCTCAACACCTTTGGGTTTAGATCTCGCCTTCATTATTGCCATAGCGACAAGTGCCAGTACTGCCACAATCAGGATTAAAATCCACCATTTTCTTTTCTTAGATGCCATTGTTGATTTTTATTTATTTTAATGTGATGGGTCTTCCCAAATAAAAGTCCAAAACCTTAGTCCTGAAGAGATAATCATACCTTGAAATGATTAGATTAATTTCTGCTTGTTCTAATTGATTTTGGATGGTTGTGAGGTCGAATGTATTGATAGCTCCTAATTCATATCTTTTTATTGCATTGTCATAGGCAGCCTGTTGTGCCACTTGATTCTTTTCTGCAGCCTCCAGGCTCTTTTTTGCTGCACGTGCATCGGCAAGTGCTTGCTGTACCGTATTCTTTAAATTATCCTTGACGATCTCCAATGTATTCTGTGCTCTGATTGCCCCGATCTTAGCACGTTCAACAGAGGCTTTATTTTGATAATTATTATAAATCGGAATGTTCATATTGAATCCAAATCCATAGGATAAATTCTCATCAACCTGATCCAGGTAAGGATTTTTTTCAACAATAGGGACATCAACATCCTGTCCTATAGTAACCCGTGTATTGTCAATGAAAACATCCTGTGTCTGCCTGAAAGTTTCAAAACCAACAATCCTTCTTCCTTGATTAGAATAATTGGTCTGTAAGCTTCCGCCAAATGTTAAAGTGGGATAAAGCGATGACTTGGCTATCTTTATCCCTATCTCACTACTTTGTACTCTCAACTCACTTGCTTCTATACTCTTTTGTGTTTTTAACGATGATTCATAAATCTCCTTAAAAGAGATCAGATTAGGGTCCGTAAAGATATCTACTGAAGGAGGAGCTGCAAGAGCCATATTATAGTCAGGACTAAAACGTAAAAGCTGTTTCAATCCAAGCATTGCAATATCTAAAGTGTTTTGATTATTGACAACAGCTTGTTCTCTTGTTGCAATCTGAGCTTCAATATCAAGTCTTTCATTTTCAGGTCTGCTTCCACTTTCAATCAGCAATTCAATTTGCCTCAATTGTTCCTGGGTGATTTCTAATTGCTTATTGGCATTTTCTAAATTCTCCCTTGCAAATAGCACATTTAAGAATGCAGATGCCACCTGCAGGCTGATATCATTTAAGGACTGGTCATAGTCTTTTTGAGCTGCCTGGTAATCCAGATCAGACTGTTTAATGGTATTTTTTATCCGTCCTCCTGAGTAGAGCGTTACTCCTGAATTTAATGACAGACCATTACTAAAGAAAGTGGTTGTTATAAATTCATTACTAGTAGGATCGATGGTACGTCCAAAATTCCAAAAAGCATTGGTTCCACCATTCAATGATGGATATCTTGCTTGTCGGGAGGTTTTCTGATTGATGGTAGCATTGTCAATTGATAGTTCAGCATCTCTGATGGTGAGGTCCTGATCTAAAGCCCTTTCAATACACTGCTCAAGCGTCCATTCATCCTGAGCATTAATGATTCCAAAACTTAAAGTCAAAGTAAGTGTCCAAAGTAGGTTTCTCAACATAATCCATGAGATTTATATCCTGCAATATTACCATTTCAGTTTATAAAAATGGAAATTAAATATATGAAGCTACTGGAATGCCAGATTAATGAAGTTAATCAGTTGTTAGAATTAATAGTCTTGACTGCAATCAGGCGATCAAATCTGCCACTGAATTCAGTTAAGTAGACCAGGATATTGTAATCGTTTTCAGTCTCATAACTGCTTCCCTCCAGGGCAACAAAGTCTATATCCTCATCACTCACTATGGCATATAGGTAGTTATAGTATCCTTGTTTAAATAATCCTTCCACCTGGTACATGTTTCTATTGTAATTGTACTCCATCTTTAATGAAGGAATGGGCATCCAACCTGAAAATGCACCTATCGGATAAACTTCCAATCCCGGATCCAGGGGTTGCATCTTCAGTGTAAAGATGACATTGCAATAGTCTGCTACGATTTTAGCTTCCCGATTCAAGGAAAATATATCATCATCTTCATCAGAAATGACAAATGATCCGTTGACATCAAACCTCGTGTGGTAATTATCATAAGTTCTTGGTTCCGATAACCTCAGTAATACATCTGACCCTTCATTATGGAGATCAATGGCTTGAACCCATTGAGAAGCAAAATTTAAATTCCTGATGTCAAATTCCCGAAATTCCTTTATCGCGGGAAAGGTGATCCTGTCATTATAATTGAAATGCATGATATTACGAGACATATAATTAGGCACCAAATTGTAGATGCCTTGATGCCAATTCCCATTCTGTAACACATGAAGATGGACTTCTCTTTTGGGCTCGTTGATCGGGAACTTCACATAATTGACCTGTATATCTAGTTCATGATGAGTCTTCCTTTTATCAGTTCTCATCGGTGATTTCATTTCAAGACCGACATTGACCACCTGTTCAGATACCATAAATCGTCTTGTAATTACCGGAACTCCCTCTCGTTCATCGCCTTCATATATTACAAGTAAGTAGTTGCCCGATATCGTCCAACTATAAAATCTATTGGGAAGCTGTAAATCATAATGAACATAGTCTACATAGGTATTCTGCGAAAATTCATAATTCCTTATTTCCTCAAAGTCGAATCCTTCAATATATTGCTGTCGATCGAGATTAGATGGTTGCCAGTTGCGATCGCAATGTATTACCCTATAGGTATATTCTTTAGCGTCAACCGCCAGATCATCAAAACTAAAATATAAGGTCCCCTTGTTCAATTGAATAACCGGAAAGTTGGAGGTCTGTCCGGACACTCCTTTCAACTCAACAGTTTTGATATTAGGTACATAGACATAATCCTGATATAAGAAGTCATCATTTGCTGACAGGAATACCGGAACCATCAATGCTAAAACCCATAAAAATGGGTTAATTACTTTCTTACTTATCCTTTCCATCAATTATTTCTAATGTCCTCTACTTGTAAAACGTTCGATTACAAGACTTAAATATATGTGAAAACTACCAGTCATAACTTACTTTATCAGGCTTGCTGGTCCATTTGTTATCAGCGTACTTGAATCGCCAAGGGAAATTGCCACAATTCTTGGTATGATGAGACATTCCCACCCTGGGTCCCTCATCAATTCTTCCAAATTCACGATCTAGACTTCCATCGACAATAATAATCGGACTTTTCGGATCAGTAAGATCCAGTCCGTTCCATTCTTTAGTAATACCAAGAGCAGTTGATAGCTTTCCGGGACCATTGGTAATCACGGGAGATATTTTTTCTTTTCTTCTCCTCGAAACCATCAGTGTTTCATTCAATAGAGGTTCTACAGCTCTTATCAATACAGCATGACCCATGCCTTCTTCTCCGGTAACCGCATTAAAAAGGTTGTGCATTCCGTAACAGATATATACATAGGAAGTCCCACCTATATCGTACATGGTCTTATTTCTCGGAGTTATTCGATTGGAATGTGCATGGCAAGCCAGGTCATCCGGCCCCATGTATGCCTCTGTCTCAACAATGATCCCAGCTGTTTCTCCTTCCTCAGAAGATGTAACGATTACTTTCCCAAGCAACTCCCGGGCAATGACTGTCGCATCGAGTCTGGTATAAAATGATCTGGGTAATACTCTCCTTGTTTGCTCTTTAGACATCTTTACGTTCAAGCATTTTTTTTCCTATCCATATTCTCCATGACTCCGGAAGGCGTTGAGTGACTTTCTGAGCCATTTCCAGCCATATGACAGGAACAACCCTTGATCTTTTAGATTTTATTGCCTTGATGATACCTTCAGCAACATCATCAGGGTCAACTGTAAATGGTGAATCAAATAACTTAGAATCATCCATTGATGCAGATTTTTGAAAATTTGTTCTCACCGGTGTCGGACATACGGCAATACATTGAACATTGGATCCTAATTCAGACAATTCTTCGGAAATAGATCGGGTCCAATTATAAATCCAGGACTTACAAGCACCATATGTTGCAAGAGTGGGATTAGGCTGAAACGCAGCAATAGAAGATACATTTACAATACAACCCAAGTCTTTAGAGACCATCTGACTTATGAAATATCGAGACAATGTATACGTCCCATCAATCATCAGAGACATCATTGATCGTTCTTTATTGTGATCGGTATCCAATAAATTTCCCCATGTGGCAAATCCAGCATTATTAACCAGGATATCTATATCTGTATCAAGCTGTTTCACTTTAACACAGAGATCCTCTACTGCCTCATGATCACTCAAGTCATGACACATCACTTTTACATGACATCTGGGAAACTGCTTTAAGATCGATTTTTTGGCATGAATTAATTGTTCCTGATTCTCAGATACTAAAACCAATTTTAGCTCCAATTCAGCTAGCCTTAATGCCAATTTAAATCCTATTCCGGACGATCCACCGGTGATAAGAGCAGAACGATAATTACTAAGCATGTGACATTGCTTTAGAAGACCATTGTGGTGCCTTTGTGGGAATTTCCCGTTGAAGGGTTTTCAGGTAGGGATGGTAATGAACCTCAATGGTATGCCGTTTACTTTTTAGAAATGATCGCTCAATAAAGTCAGAATCCTTTCTAGCAAGAGCTCCAACATTTGCCGGAATTCTATAATTACCAATGATATAATTAGCTGCCAGTTGTGCCTGTGCATCACTTAAGGGCCATACCGCACCCTGGGGTTGAACCAATCCTATGAATATCAATGTCCTATGCACGGGATGAAACATCCTGAGATACAATTCCACCCGATCTGCTTCACTGTAATCTAGAAAATCGCTATCAAAAAATGGTGTAAATATTTTATAACCGGTGGCACCAATGATGACATCCACTTGCTCAGTACTTTCATCTTCAAAAGTGACGTTGTTTTCATGTACAGATTTTATTCCGGGTTTAGGCAAGACATTGCCGTGACGGATCTTATACAACAATTCTGAATTAAGCGTCGGATGATCCTTAACAATAGGGAAGTCAGGGTTTTTTAAACCATACTCTTCATAGCTGCCTATTTGAACCTTCAGACTGAGTTTTCTCAGTGGTCCTGCCATCCATTCCGGCAGAAAGCTCATGCCTTTGTTGAAAGTATCCGTAGGTTTTCCAAGAAAGAATTTAGGGATGATATAATGTGGTCGACGCATAGAAATCCATACTTTTTCTGCTACACGACTGCATTCTACTGCACAATCACAGCCGGAATTCCCTGCTCCGATGACCAGGACATTTTTATCTTTGAACGGAGTATTATTTTTAAAAGCATGTGAATGAATATAAGTCCCCTTAAAATCCCCTTGAAGTATGGGGTGTCTCGGAACTGCATGATGGCCACTGGCAATGAGTAAATAATCGAATACTTCTTCGGTACCATCATCTGCCTGGACCTTCCATTTTTCACCGTCGATTTTAGAAATGTGATTGATCCTTGTATTGAATCGGATATAAGGTTTTACACCATAATGATCCGCATAAGCTTCAAAATACGATAAAACCTGTCGATGAGATGGATAGTCAGGATAATCATCAGGCATCGGAAAGTCTGAGTATTCTGACAAAGACTTAGAACTGATGATATGAGTTGTTTCACACACTGATGAGTGTCCGATATCGGCAGTATAAACCCAATTTCCACCTATCACACTTTGTTGTTCATAACAGACAATGTTTTCCACTCCTGCCTGAAGTAGGTTTTTAATTGTTGTAATTCCAGAACACCCTGCTCCTACGACGCAAACACGAATTGACATTTATAAATAATTATTGGCTGATGGGTCACAAGATAGGAAATAAAAAAAACCAGAACTACCACATTTAAGAAGAGATCTATTATGGAGTTATAACTATTGGGTATTGTTGAAAGTTGTGCAGTCCTGGTTCTGTAAAAAACTCACATGATGGCCTACTTTAAGGCCATAAAACTATTTTATAAAGTGATAGCACTTCATTGATGAGTCTAAATTAAAACATGTTTTACAAAGGTTGGATACTCAATGAGTAAACGTACATGATTGCTGTGTAATCGGTATAATCTGGTTTATAAATTGATCTTTCTTATGAAAAAGTTGTGCTCTGCTGTTCGAAGTTTGCAACTTCGAACCAATATCATCTCTACAGCTTAAATCCCAATAATGATAACCTTCTTGCATTCCTTCCTCGTGAATAAGCCTATCCAACCTACAGTCGCAAACGTTATGAAGTAAGTCGCATATTGATCGTTTATGTAATATCCTTTCCCTGTCATATTTATTTAGATAGTCAATTATGCCTATATATTGCTGGTGGCATTTTCCAAAAAATATGGCTTTGAAGTTACAAATTTCAAAGAGCGACTTTGATTTAAAATTGTAAATACTTAAGACTGCAGTGGCCTTAAGCTTTCTGAAAAAAATAAAATTCACCATCGCCTTTCAATTAATTTCTTTTTTCGCATATCTTTGCGGATGGAAAGAAAAAACACCTACCTCCACGAGACCCTTCCGGATGCCTTAACTTTTGATGATGTTCTTCTTACGCCTTCTTATTCTGAAGTCTTACCACGGGAAGTTGACATATCAACCCAATTAACAACAGACATTCGATTAAATTCTCCTATTGTTTCAGCGGCAATGGATACAGTCACTGAATATCACCTGGCTATTGCTGTAGCAAGGCAGGGAGGAATAGGGATTGTGCATAAAAATATGCCCATTACAGATCAGGCTGAGCAAGTAAGACTGGTAAAAAGATCTGAAAGTGGTATGATCCTCGATCCGGTTACCCTGCCGGAAGACGCAATGGTTATTGATGCTCTAAATCTGATGAAGACTTATAAAATCGGAGGTATACCCATTATTGATAAAAACCATAGGTTAATAGGTATACTCACCAATAGGGATTTAAGATTTGAAGACAATTTCCACAAGTCGGTCAAGGAAGTTATGACCCAGGAAAACCTCATTACCGCTCCTATGGGGACGGATCTTACCCAGGCCAGAGATATTTTACAACAATATAAAATTGAAAAGCTTCCGGTAGTCGATGATGATAATATCCTGGTAGGGCTCATTACCTACAAAGACATCATGAAGGTGCAGGACTATCCTAATAGTTGTAAAGATAGTCATGGGCGATTGAGAGTTGGTGCAGCAGTAGGAGTTACGGGTGATACATTTGATCGAGTAGAAGCATTGGTCAATGTAGGAGTAGATGTAATATGTGTGGATACTGCTCATGGTCATTCTGCCGGAGTACTAAAAACCATTAAAGAAATAAGGAATAAATACGGAGATCTTCAGATCATCGGTGGTAATGTTGCCACAGCAGAAGGTGCAAGAGCACTAGCAGATGCTGGTGTTAATGGTGTAAAGGTAGGTGTCGGTCCGGGATCTATATGTACAACCCGTATTGTTGCCGGTGTTGGTGTTCCTCAATTAACCGCCATCATGTCGGCATATTCAGGCGTAAAAGACCTGGGCATTCCAATTATCGGTGATGGAGGAATCCGATACACAGGAGATATTTCCAAAGCACTTGCAGCTGGTGCCAGTTCGATTATGGCAGGATCATTATTCGCAGGAACAGAAGAAGCACCTGGTGAAACCATCATCTATCAGGGAAGGAAATTTAAAGTATATCGAGGCATGGGTTCACTTGGAGCAATGGAACTTGGATCAAAAGATCGTTATTTCCAAGATGTGGAAGATGACGTAAAAAAACTGGTACCGGAAGGAATTGAAGGCAGAGTACCTTATAAAGGCACAGTCTCAGAAGTGATGGTACAATATGTTGGGGGCTTGAGGGCAAGTATGGGATACTGTGGAGCTCAAACCATTGACGACCTTAAGAATGCTAAGATGGTCAGAATCACTGCTGCCGGTGTTTCAGAATCTCATCCACAAAATGTTACCATAACTAAAGAAGCACCTAATTACTCTCGAAGAGATTAATAAAGTTTTCCATCGTTGCATAAATAAGGGCAAGTCTGACAAAAATCAGCATCGTCAAATGCTTCAACATCAAAGCGCCACGTAGGAGACCATTCACTCCATGAGTCATCCGTGAATAAAGATCTCACCTTCCATGACCAACCTTTCACATATTGAGGAGGAATATGTGAACATTCTTCATTGATAAAGATTTCATTGAACATTAATAGGGTATCAAATGCAGGCTCAGTAGCATTTGCTCCAAAAACAAGTAAATGATAACCACCTAATTCCTTGGAGGTGCCAGGCTCTTCCCATTCAAATCTCCATGATACTTCGAATGGCTGAAATACTTGCGCATCATTTTCCGGATAAACAAGCGTCGGTATAAATTCTGATCCTTCATTTACAGTCATTCCGAAATCACCATCTACTTTTTCTTCGGAAAACTCACCATCTGATTGCAAATCGTACTGTGGGGTAACATTGCTCTGATTGATTTCGCTATCACCTCCAGAAAACGGAAGGAAATAAATAACCAGTAATAATAGAGCAGCAATTCCTCCATATAAAATGGTCTTATTGATTTTCTTCTTTTTTCGAGGCCGATTCTCTCCAATACGGTCTCTTTGTGTAACCTTAGATTCTAAATCCTCAACCCGATCCACCAATAAAAGGATTGCTTTTTTAAGCTTATTAATCTCCAATCGCAAGTCATCATCACTGATCGTCCCCGATATCTGGTTCTCAACTAAATCCTTATAATTACTCTTTAACAGAACGACTTCATTATCGTAATACGGAGCTTCTTTCTCGAGAATTTCAAGAACATCATCAATCTTACCCTTGATGATCAGATCATTAACTCGATCATTGAGCGATTTCATAGAAGGGTTATTGTATTATCTAAATTTAAAACTATTGACACACAATACCAAAAACACACATATTTTATCAATTTACTCAAATCGCTTCTACTGCTATATATTCTACTTCTCCTGTCAACTGTAAACGGTAATCTGTCCTTTGTTACCTTTTACCTTCTACCTTTTACCTGAACTTGCATCTTTAGCCCTTTTGTGGAACTGTTTAACTGTTTAGGACACCTAATTGCTTATGATCTCTTAATATCTTCTTTAAGATGACAATTTGAGGAAATTTACTCAAGCGTTATCTACACCTCTTAATCTCCCCTCAGCCAGTGGCTGACAGGATACATAGGGGAGAAATCCACCTTCACTATGGCTACGGACGGACAACGTGGTTAGCCTAAACCTGAGGGATTCCTAAGTTCGCCCAGCGGAAGAAATTAGTAAGCCCGATTCCTGGAATGATAATAAAAAGGCGGAATTAAAGTAAAATTGCCTTCCCTCCACCCTGAACCTGAAGGGAATCCTCCCGCAAGAATTAAATGAAAAGACATGACCTATTACCATTAAGAATTAAAAGTCCGTTTAGTAAGTAAATCATCACCTTCCTAAGTATTATTACATTTTATAACTTTAGAATTTGGATCTACTTTTATCTTAACACACTCACCTAAATGGCTCAATTCACTGCTTTGCTTGAAAATTTCAACACAAGATTGTGGTCCTTCCATGTGAAGGTTCCTGTGGCTATCGCTCTTGAATATCTCGCCAATGATCACAAGCGGGTCATTGTTTCCATAAATGGTGATGACGGGCATCATATGGGGATCATGCCGGCTGGTGATGATGTTTACTTCTTGAATATGAATGCAGACATTCGGAAGAAACACAAGCTGGAGGAAGGTAGTCAGTTAGAAATATCATTAAAACCGGATACGAGTAAATACGGTATGCCAATCTCAGAAGAATTTGAAGCAGTTCTTGAGGCTGATGAAATGTTTAGTGATTACTTTGATAAATTGCCCCCAGGCAAGAAACGCAACCTCATATACATCGTCAATAAGGTTAAAAATTCAGATAAGCGAATAGAAAAATCATTGATCATTGCGGAGCACCTCAACCATTTCAATGGAAAGATTGATTTTAAGGCTTTAAATGCTGCTCTCAAAAGAGGAAGATGACCTATCTTGCAGGCCATGGGTAGATGGGTATTCAGTTCAATCATTTTATTGATATTTTCTCTTGAAGTATGGAGTCAGGATCAAGCTCCTCTGAGTGACCGTGTTGCCCATTACACGATGGATGTCACGCTTGACCATAAAACTAAAAAGGCCAAGTGTAGGCAACAATTGAGGTGGGTCAATAAATCCCCTGACACCCTTTCCGAAATGAGATTTTATATGTATCTCAATGCATTTAAAAATCTTGAGACCACATTTCTAAAGAACAGTCGTGGAAATGTGTTCGGTCAGGACATCTCCGAGAGAGGAGCTGAAAGCTGGGGTTGGATCGAAATCAATCGATTGACTCCTCGATCCGAAGAAGAATGGACCGACAGACTGCATTACATTCAACCCAATGATGGTAACCCAAAAGACCAAAGCATTGTTTCCTTGTCTCTCCCTGAACCCTTATTACCCGGAGACACCATAGAGCTTGACATCTATTTTCTGGCCAAAATGCCACAGATCATTGCCCGGGCCGGCTATAGTAAAGATGACTATTTCTTATTTGTTCATTGGTTCCCACAACCGGGTGTTTACGAGCAGGACATCAATGGAGAATGGGGATGGAATTGCCATCAGTTTTTCCCGGGGACAGAGTTCTATGCTGACTTTGGGGTTTATGAATTTAACCTAACAGCTTCAGATCATCTGATCATAGGAGCTTCAGGAGTGCGGACCAATGAAGTAGACAATGGAGATGGAACAAGAACCATCCAATACCTGGCAGAAGATGTAATCGATTTTGCTTGGGTCGCATATCCTTACTTTGAAGAGTATCATATACAATGGAACCATGTTGATATCCGATTGCTCATTCCTCCGGAACACTGTATGCTGAAAGACCGATACCTGACAGCTGCTGTTCAGGGATTGGAATACATGACAGAGCATGTAGGTAAGTATCCATATCCAAGTCTAACCATTGTTGATCCACCTCTCCATGCATTGAGGTCTGGGTTAATGGAATATCCCATGCTGATCACGTGTGGATCATTCTATCGTATGCCGGATAATATTCGTACGCTAGAGTCATTGGTGATACATGAATTTGTCCATCAGTACTTCATGGCCACTGTAGCTACCAATGAAAAGGAAGAAGCCTGGATGGATGAAGGACTGGTGACTTACTACGAAGATAAAATCATGGATCACTATTACGGAGAAAATTGTTCCTTGTATGATGTACTGGGTTACCGATCCGGAAATAGTGAAAACAGCCGACAGGAATATACACAACTCCCCAATCCAAGTATAGGGACGACTGCCCGCCCTGGCTGGGAAATCAAGACTGGGTATAAAGGCCTGGTTTATAGCAAGACTGCCGGTATGCTCAGAACCATTGAAGGTTTGATGGGTACCGAGGCTATGGATGAAATGATGCAATTGTATTACGATACATGGAAGTTTAAGCATCCAAAGGGTCCCGATTTTATTCAACTTGCGAGCACATTTGCAAAAGAAAAATCCAACCTCGACCTCAATCCTATATTTGAACAATGCCTGTATGGTACGGAGTTATGTGATTATGCCGTCCGTTCTATAAGTAACGAGCAATTCATCAGAGATGTAGGTCTGTTTGATGAGGGAGATGAAAAAGTCTTTAAAGGTGGTTATCAATCAGATGGATTTTATTCTCAGGTGGTATGTGATCGACTGGGAGGGTTAATTTTTCCTCAGGAAATTGAGGTCACTTTTTCTGATGGCAGCAAGATTATCGAATACTGGTCAGGAAAGGAGAGAAGAAAAGTCTTTGAATATGAAGGAGATAAAATGGTAGTTTCAGCACATCTGGATCCTCAACGCAAAATATATCTGGATGTTAATTTCAACAACAACAGTTTCACTTTTAAACTCAATAGGAAACCGATGTTGAAATACACTGCCAAGGCCATACATTGGTTACAAAATGTATTACAATTCAGTTCATTCATAATGTAATCATGATAGAAAAAATTACACATGGATTTGCTGAAGGATGGAAGCAACGTAGAGTTGTATTCCTGGTTTACGTTATTCAACTGATCATTGCAGTTCCTATAGGGATCCAGGTCTACCAGGTCATGGAAGCTTCCATCGGTAACTCCATGAGTTTAAATATCATCCAGGAGGGATTTAATCGCACGGTGGTTGAAGACTTTCTGAATGTCCATGGAGCTTCGATTACACCTTTGATCGGAACATTCAGGTATGTGGTTCCGATGTTTCTTGTGCTCAGTATATTTTTGCATGCAGGCATCCTCGGTAATGTGATCAAAGGCAAGCACAGAATTGCCGATTTTTTTAAATCCGGGGTAAAACATTTCAAGAACTTCCTGATATTTGACCTCCTGTTTTTCCTACTTTTTATTCTGTGGTCTATAATCATCTGGATACCGTTCTTGATGTGGATGGGTAATCCGGTTGAAGATCTTTCTTCAGAAAAAGTACTGGTTTTCGGTATTGCCATTTCAGGAACCATTTATCTGATAGGTCTTTCATTACTTTGGATACTAATATACAATATGAAACTGTCGGATGTCAAGGAGAAGATTTCATGGAGGACAAGCGTGAAAAAGGGGTGGGATTTATGGAAAAAATCTATTACGAGTCAATGGGGCGTTTTTGTCATATATGCTTTGATCCACCTGATTGCTATCCTTATATATATGGCCATAACTGATCCTATTGGAGCCGGAAGTATGTGGTTGATTGTTTTTGTTATGCTTTTACAGCAAATGTTTTCACTGTTTAGGATAGGGCTTAGGGTCGCTTTGTTTAAGAGTCTCTCATTAAACTGATTAAAACTCCAGCTCCAATTCTATAGGACAATGATCAGAACCCATGATCTTGTCTTTGATGGTCGCTTTGGTAATGTTCTCCTTTAAGCGTTCATCCACCAGGAAGTAATCAATCCTCCATCCTACATTCTTCGCTCTTGCTCCGAATCTCATACTCCAGAAAGAATATTGAACCTTATCAGGATGAAGGAAACGGAAGGAATCAACCAATCCTACATCTAGCAATCCGGTCATGCCATCAATCTCAACTTGGGTATATCCAGAGGTTTTATTGTAATTTGATTTTGGACGTGCAAGATCGATGGCCTGGTGGGCTACGTTGAAGTCTCCTGTGACGATGATCGGTTTTGCTTTTCTTAAATCAGAAAGATAATTAGCAAATGCATTATCCCATTCTGATCTGTAATCCAACCGCTTCAATCCATTACCACTATTTGGGACATATACATTAACCAAAGTAAAGGGTTCAAATTCAGTAGTTAACACCCTACCCTCCTGATCATGTTCTTCAATCCCAATTCCATTTGACTTAATAATAGGTGCTTCTTTAGACAAAGTTGCGACCCCGGAATATCCTTTTTTTACTGCAGAATTCGTATTGAGGTGTCTCCTATGGATATCTTTAAGAGCCTCTTCAACCTGGTCATCCTGGGCCTTGGTCTCCTGGATGCAGTACATATCGGCCTTAGTTTTTTTGTACTCTTTGATAAAGTCTTTCTTAACAGCTGCACGGACACCATTTACATTCCAGGATACAATTTTCATGATACACGAATTTAATGAGAGGGCAAAGAAAAGTATTTTTAATAGAAAATAGGACTGAATGATTAAGGAACGTCAATAGAATCAGGTGCCTCCACAGGATCACCTTTCAGTACTGCTAGGACCTGAACAAATACGATCAATCCAGAGAATAACATGATCCCTAAAATTACTTCAGCAGTTGGATACATTGCAGCAACCAACAACATTAAAACAATAACAAATGGTATTATCCTCGTGAGTTTCATATGGTCCATAGTAAAGAAACTTAATATACATTAATCGGTTCACAATCTAAGCCATCATTTATAAATGTCCATAAGTTTTCATGCTTATTATTCTTATTTTAGCCGGCCATATAGATATCAAAATATTCAATCATGATTCGTAAAATTTTAATATTCCTTATAGTCGGTACTTTTTTCTTTTCCTGCCAGCCAGTAAAAGAGACAACAACTTCACAAGATATGCCTTTCACCTGGGATAATGCCACCATTTATTTCATGATGACGGATCGCTTCAATAATGGTGATGTGAGCAATGATTTCAGCCATCCGGAAGTTGCAGAACCTGCCCCATACCGAGGGTTCATGGGAGGAGATATTGTAGGAATCACTCAGAAGATCAATGAAGGATATTTCAATGATCTCGGAGTCAATGCCATCTGGATGACTCCTATTGTACAACAGATTGAGGGATCTGTAGATGAAGGGACCGGTACCTCTTATGCTTTCCATGGATACTGGACCAGGGATTGGACCGCTTTAGATCCCAGATTTGGTACGGGGAAAGATCTTAAAGATATGATTGATGCCGCTCATGCTAATGGTATCCGCATCCTCATTGACGCAGTTGCAAATCACACCGGACCTGTTACTCCGATGGATAGCCAATGGCCGGATTCCTGGGTAAAAACAAGCCCTCAATGCAGATACCAGGATTTTGAAACCACCGTCAATTGTACCCTGGTTGAGAACTTGCCGGATGTCCGAACTGAAAGTGATCAGGAAGTAGAATTACCTCCTTTCTTAGTTCAAAAATGGAAATCTGAAGGAAGGTATGATCAGGAGGTTGCAGAGTTGGATACGTGGTTTACGGAAACAGGATATCCAAGGACCCCCGTTTATTACATCCTTAAATGGTTGGTAGATTTCGTTAAAGACTATGGTATTGATGGATTCAGAGTGGATACGGTAAAGCACACAGAAGGATATCTCTGGAAGGACTTGTATGAGTCTGCTGCCAAGGCATTTGAAGATTGGAAAAGAGACAACCCTGAAGCCAAGTTGGATGATTTGCCATTCTACATGGTTGGAGAAGTGTATGGCTATTATGCCATCAATGGAAGGGATTATAATTACGGTGATACAATTGTAGATTTCTTCGATGAAGGATTTACTTCTATGATCAACTTTGGATTTAAAGATGCTGCCAGGTCCTCCTATGACAGCATATTCAGCAGGTATGATGCCGCTCTTCAGGGACCATTGGCTGGGAAGACCATTGTTCATTACGTCAGTTCTCACGATGATGGATCACCATTTGATCCGATGCGTGAAAAACCCATAGAAGCCGGAACCAAACTGTTGTTATGTCCTGGAGGAGTTCAGATCTACTACGGTGATGAATCAGCAAGAAACCTGAATGTTGAAGCTGCCGGAGATGCTCGATTGCGTTCATTTATGAACTGGGATGAAGTTGATTCTAACGCTGATGTCAATGGCAATAAAGTGAAAGACGTACTTACCCACTGGCAGAAATTAGGTCAATTCAGAAATGCACATCCCGCCGTAGGAGCCGGGAAGCATCAGAAGATCAGTGATGCTCCCTATACGTTCAGTCGTGTATGGTCAGAAGGAAATGTAACTGATAAAGTTGTGGTTGCACTGGATGCAGGAAGCGGTAAAAAAACGATATCAGTAGGTGATGTATTCGCTGATGGTACTACTGTCAAAGACCACTACTCAGGAGTCGAAACCAAGGTAGTTGATGGACAGGTGGAAGTGGATAGTGAGGATGATGTGGTGTTGATTAGTCAGCGTTGATCAGTTACAAAATTTGCCACTAAGGACACTCAGATCACTAAGGTTTATTATGGAGAGGAATATGAAGGGTCACATGAGGACGCAATGAGACATCTTATTTCGAGTGCAATTAAATAAATCAAAAAAGCGAAGCAACATGTTCCTGCTACTTCGCTCTCATTAAATCATAATATTTGTCAAGTTGTACTTACTGCCTTGGCATCCACCATCCCAGCCAGGCTCCGGCCAGAGCCCATGGTACAATAGCGTCTATCAGGTCTGGAATTGTATTTCCTTCAAACCATACGCTGTTGAGATACGGAATGGTCAGGTATCCTATGAATCCAACACATACGGCAGCAATCACAGCATTAGAAAGGGTTACTTCCCTGAATTGACCCAGTAACCATCCCAATAATAAAACTGCAACAAAGCTCAATGCCCAACCACGGATGAAATTGGTTGCTCCCTGAGCCTTCATCTCGCTTCGATATTGTAACACTGCCCAAGGTTCTCCTATGGATTCTTCCATGGCAGCCTGAGCGGTTGTAGGATCAGTATCCCTTGGCATTCTGGGCATAAAATATGTCCCATCCTCAAGATCCGCAGCATTAATGGCTTGCATCAACTGATCTTGCTTGGCGGTGTATTCCATCTGAGATCCATGGAGATCCAGCATCGCCCAGGAAAGAAATTGCCAGATAAATAGAATGATGCTCCCGACAAGAGCACCAATTAAGAGTTTTTTCATAATGTTTTTGTTTTGATTTAGACTGATGAAAGATAAGGAATAAAAGTGAAATAAGAATGTATTGAAACTTTTCAGTTGGAGAAGTAAAAGTTTAATATTGGATGATTACCACTATCTTTCATCTTTAATTATTATCCAAGCAAACTCTATGACTCATTACCTGGCTCACCTAAATATTGCTAAGCTCCGTGCCCCCATTGATGATCCTATGATTAAAGAATTTAAAGATGGGGTTGATACTATTAATGCGCTTGCAGAGGAAAGTCCGGGATTCATATGGAGGATGAAAGAAGACCCCATCATGCCTGATGGTTCAACCTATGTATTAATGAATGATCCTTCCCTGATCGCTACATTAAGTGTATGGGAAACAGTCGCGGCATTGAAAAACTTTACTTACCAGAATGCTCATGGGTCATATTTCAAGCGTCGCAAAGAATGGTTTCATAATATGGTAGAAGCCAATTATGTCTTATGGTATGTCAAAAAAGATCATCAGCCATCTTTAGCAGAAGCCATTACCCGACTTAAATTTTTAAGAAACAAAGGGGAATCATCTAAAGCTTTTACATTTAAGACTGCAGAGCAATGGATGGACGTAACTTCTTAGGTTTCAGGCGTAAGATGATCAGGATCTTCTACAGCTTTGAGTGCCTGGTTTTTAAGCCTTTCTAAGAACGGGCTGGCGAAGATAAATTCATGCAAATATTTATTGTCACTCTCTAGTACTTGTGACTTATCTCCCGACCATTCCATATAACCATGATCCAGGAAACAGATCTTTTCTCCGATTTCCATTACTGAATTCATATCGTGAGTATTGATCACGGTAGTCATCTTATATTCATCTGTGATATTGGAGATCAGCTCATCAATGGTAATGGCCGTTTTTGGATCTAATCCTGAATTGGGTTCATCACAGAAAAGATACTTAGGGTTGAGTACTATGGCGCGTGCTATACCTACTCTTTTCTGCATTCCACCAGAAATCTCTGATGGGTATTTATGTGCTACACCTTCAAGACTGACCCGTTCAAGACACCAGTCCACGCGCATTTGCTTTTCTTTCAGTGTCCTATTAGTAAACATATCCATCGGAAAACTGATGTTCTCACCGACGGTCATAGAATCGAATAATGCGTTACCCTGAAAAAGCATACCCACTTCCATTCTTAAATCTCGCAATTGCTTCTTATTGAGTTTACAGAGATTGACATCATTGTACCATACATTTCCCTTTGTAGGCTCTAATAATCCCACCAGGATCTTTAACAATACCGTCTTTCCTGCTCCGGATTTACCAATGATTAGGTTGGTCTTTGATTCCTCAAATAAAAAATCAATCCCCTTCAACACATCAAGGTCTCCAAATGATTTATGTATGTTTTCAATTCTGATCATATCAGGAAGTTAAAACTACAGCAATGATGTAATCAGCGAGCAAGATCAATACATAACTATTGACAACTGCCCTTGTACTGGCTTTTCCCAATTCTATAGATCCTGATTTTACAAAGTAACCTTGATAACAGGAAACAGCTGTCAGGATGTATGAAAATACAAATGCCTTTACAAAAAGCATATTTACATTGTTGGGAATAAAAAAGGACCTTAATCCCTTAATGAAGTCAGCTCCACTGAACAAGCCTGAAGGTACACTTGCAATATAAGCACCCGCAATACTTACCATAGTAGATACACATACCAGGATAGGGATCATAATTACTGCTGCAATAATCTTGGGCATAACAAGGTAAGCTGAAGTATTAACTCCCATGATCTCCATTGCATCAATATGCTCTTTCTGTCGCATACCTCCTATTTCTGCAGCAAGGTTAGAACCCACTTTTCCTGAAAGCACAAGACAGGTGAAGGTCGGAGCCAATTCAATAATGGTCATATCCCTTACAATATATCCTATATAATATGGAGGAACCAGCGTCCCATCCATCTGATAAAAGAATTGTACGGCGGTCACTGCTCCAAGGAATACAGAAATCATTATTACTACTGATAACGATCCCACACCGATATCATTCATCTGTCTGATGGTTTCCTTATAATACATCGACCAGCTTTCAGGCTTAGCTAAAATCTGCCTTTGCCAGAGGATGAATTGACCGAAATGCTGTAAAGCGTTTTTTATCAACATAATAATGCTCGATTTATATCTGCATCGGGCTGAAAACAACCCGACGCCAAAATTAGTTTATTTTAGCAATTCGCTTGATAAAGAACCGACAAAAGGACCAATTCAAAAGTCAGAATATGAATGCAGTTATAACAGGAGCATCTAAAGGTATAGGAAAAGCCATTGCTCAAAAGCTATACAGCAAGGGTATCAATATATCCATATGCTCCAGAAATATGGATGACCTCAATACATTTAAGCAAGAACTGATCGCCAATCATACCCACCATCCTAAGATCCACCTTTTCCAGGCAGATGTAAGTAAAAAAGGGCAGGTAATGGCTTATGCTGCTGATATAAAAGCCCAGTTAGGAACCATTGATATACTTATCAATAACGCGGGTATATTTATACCCGGCAGTCTTGAAGACGAAGCTGATGGAGCACTTGAAGCAATGATAGATACCAATCTTTACAGTGCATATCATCTTACCAGGGCATTGCTACCCGAAATGAAAGCAGCTGGAAGTGGACATATTTTTAATATGTGCTCGGTGGCCAGCATCAAAGCTTATCCCAATGGAGGGTCCTATGCCATCAGTAAATTTGCCTTATTGGGATTTTCTAAATGCTTGCGGGAAGAATTGAAACCCTCCGCAATCAAAGTAACTTCAATTCTACCCTGAGCAACCTGGTCCAATTCATGGGCCGGAGTGGAGCTTCCCGAGG
>JABDLO010000358.1 GCA_013002995.1 Saprospiraceae bacterium
AACCTTATATGTTATAATGAATAAACGAGCTATAGGAGCTATCATCATACTCATGAGTGCTGCCCTTCTGGGAATAGCGGTAATTCAATGGTTCTGGATTAAGCGAGCAGTAGATTTAAATGAAGAAAACTTTGAGGGGAGAGTATTGACAGCCCTTTCCAGAATAAAGGATAACTTACTATCAGACGAAAACCTTTTTGAGAACCTGGACATTCTGAAACCTGGAATCAACAATCCATTTGCTGATAGTGGAGATGGATTCTTACAGCGTAAGAGATTGAGAGAGGCGAAGGAAATCAGCTTATTGCTCAATACAGAATCTGCATTTGATAAAACGCTTAAGGATAGACTGGACAAGCACGTTAAGCAACAATTTATTGAGCAAGGTATTAATCTGAAATACGATTATGGTGTTTATTCTAAGGAAAATGAAGGTTTTATCATTTTGAATGGAAATTATACTGTTGTTCCCAGTGGTATAATAGAAGCAAGTGACCTGGGATCTTCACTGGAGCAAAGTCTATATGATTCAAGATATGAAATTCCTCTTTTCAAGATTGATGAAACGTTGAAACTATATTTCCCGACTAAGAATTCTCTTCTATGGGCTGATGTACTGCCACAAATGATCAGTTCGATCATTTTTACCAGTCTTGTGCTTTTCTGTTTTATATACACATTGAGTGTGATCTTCAGGCAAAAGAAAATCTCTGAAATCACAAACGATTTCATTAATAATATGACTCATGAGTTTAAGACACCTATTGCGACCATATCTCTGGCAGCTGATTCGATTAATAGCCCTGTGATCATTAAGGAGGAAGGCAAGATCAGAAAGTTTATTGGAATAATAAAACAGGAGAATAAAAGGATGCTCAACCAGGTGGAGAAGGTATTGCAGATGGCATTGCTTGAAAAAGATGATTTTGAATTGAAATTCACAGGCGTTCATATGAATGAAGTTGTATCTCTTGCTTCTCAGAATGCTGAATTACAGGTGGCACATCGGGATGGACAGATTTCCATTGACCTAAATGCCTCTCCTGATCTTATTGAAGGAGACATAACCCATATATCAAATATTATTAATAACTTGCTTGATAATGCTAATAAGTATTCGCCGGAATCACCCGAGATAAGGGTCAGTACTGAAAATGCAAAGCAAGGTGTTGAAGTCCGAATACAAGACAAAGGCTTAGGAATGTCCAAGGACGCAATAAAACATATTTTTGATAAGTTCTACAGAGTACATACCGGGAACAGGCATGATATTAAAGGTTTTGGATTAGGTCTGAGTTATGTAAAAGCAATGGTCAATGCGCACAATGGTACGATAAAGGTGGAAAGTGAACCTGGAAAAGGCAGTGAATTTACTTTATTTTTCCCCTACAGACAGTGACTTATTTGCTTAACTTCAGTCTTAACAATATAAAAAAGAAAAAATGGCTAATAAAATTCTACTTGTTGAAGATGATCAGAATTTCGGAGATGTATTGAGATCATACCTGGAGATGCACGATTATGAAGTAACTCTTGCTACAGATGGTGAGGCTGGGTATCAGGCTTTTTTAAAGGATGAATTTGACTTATGCATATTTGATGTAATGATGCCTAAGAAAGATGGATTCACTCTTGGTCGGGAAGTCAGAGAAAAAAATAAGGAAGTACCAATGATTTTCCTTACGGCAAAAGCACTGAAAGAAGATGTGCTCGAAGGGTTTAAGATTGGTGCAGATGATTATATAACTAAGCCATTCAATTCAGAGGAATTACTTTATAGGGTACAAGCCATTTTAAAAAGAAGTCAGAAATCTTCCAATCCAATGGAAGAAGTTAAAGAATTTGAAATTGGGGAATACCACTTTAACTACCCACTACGAATTCTTACACATATAGGTGAAAACGATGAGAAGCATAAAGACAAGCTTTCTCCTAAAGAAGCACACTTGCTCAGGATGTTCTGTATGTATAAGAATGACGTGCTGCCTCGAAGTGAGGCATTAACTAAGATATGGGGCGAGGACAATTACTTCACAGCAAGAAGTATGGATGTATTCGTAACTAAGCTTAGGAAATACCTCAGCAAGGACGACCAGCTCGAAATCGTTAATATCCATGGAAATGGATTCCGCCTTATCGATAAGAGAGAGGTAGAGGCCTAATTACCTTCCATTTATTCCATTTGTTATATCTGAATTGTATTCAGGAAATGATATTATTGATGTAAGTCATTCAATAATACTATACTTTTGTTGGATATTATTCAATATGAAAAACAAATCAACTTGATTATTAACATAATATTCAGCGTAATCAATAAATATTGAATAATATCACAATTAAATAAAAAATAGTTGAATTTATTTGTAATAATACCTTCAATGCTTATATATTTGTGTCGTAAGTTATTTGAAATACTGTGAGGTGATGAAATTGGCAGACATGCCCTCCTGTCTCGGGGGTGGAGGTAACGCGACAAACGCAAGATAATGGGTTGACCACTGTGATCTGATTGAACTAGATCGGTGACTCATTCTAATTCAATTAGAAGATGTCTTGTAGCTAAGTGCTCCGTGGAGGTTCGAATCCTTCTCTCACAGCAAGTTTTAATTTAGGGTCATCATTAAGTTGATGACCCTTTTTTAGAATCTAAAGATTTCTTTTCATATCAATTATTGGGGCAAATATCCTTTGTGGAATTTGCCTTTTTTTATGTCCCCTTTCTTTGACAATCAACCTTCTTTTATAACTTCATACGCTCTAATCTTAAAATTGTGAAGAAGTACAAGAATATTTATGTTGCTGCAACAAGCCAGCATGTAGGGAAGACAACATCAACATTGGGATTGGTTTCTTCATACATGAAGCAAGGATTGAAGGTGGGATACTGTAAACCAGTAGGACAAAAATTTCTCGATTTAGCAAATATTCGCGTTGATAAAGACACTGTATTATTTGCAGATCTCATTCATTTCGATATCATTCCGGAACTACATAGTCCGGTCATCATCGGTAAAGGAGCAACTAAAAAGTATCTCAATGATCCTGAAAAATTTGATCTTGAAAAAATTATACTCACTGCACGGGACCGGTTAAGCGATCAGAATGAATTGGTGATTTATGAAGGCACGGGTCATCCAGGGGTGGGAAGTGTTGCAGATGTTTCCAACGCACGTGTTGCTAAAATCCTTGATGCAGGTGTCATTATGATTGTAGAAGGAGGAATTGGGAGTACCATTGATATGCTCAATATGTGTACTTCATTGTTTAGAGAAGAAGGTGTTCCAATAATCGGTGTAATCATTAATAAAGTGATTCCTGATAAAATTCCCGTGGTAAGAAAATTTGTAGGAAAATGGCTGGAAAGAAATGGGATTAAACTTTTAGGGACACTTCCTTACGATAAGACACTGGCTTATCCGCTTGTAAGGTCAATCAATAAAGCAGTAGGTGGTACCATTACATTTAATAGTGAAAATGCTGGAAATAAAGTTGAATCAATTCTGGCAGGGTCTCTTATTGACCTTCAGGAACTTAAATCATCAGAGGATTCATTGCTGGTAGTAGGTACAAGATCAGTAGATACAGCGATCAACAAGATTAAGTCCATTACTAAATTAAATCGCATCACTACTTGCCCACTTTCTGGCATCGTAGCTACTGGCCATGGTAAAATAAGTCCTGAAACATTTGCTTACATTGAAGAGCATAAGATTCCACTGATCAGAACAGATCTTGACACCTATGGATCTGTAATCAAAATTAGTAAGATAGAAGTAAAGATTAATCGGAATACACCATGGAAAATAAGGAAAGCCATAGACCTTATTGAGAATAATGTAGATCTGGATAATTTGTTGAAAGATGTAACATTATAGAATTACCACAATAGCAGTCACAAAGTGTAAATATATTGTTAATGTCATAATTGTGTCAAAGTAATTTCAGACCTTGCGCCCCAATTGAGACAACGATATGAAAAGAATTTCCATTGTAGGTTTACTGTGCGTGTTTTTTTCATCAATTCAGGCCCAGGATTCCGTAAATAAATCATTCATCGTTAAGAAAATTGATGCTCCTATCAAGATTGATGGACAATTAGATGAAGAAATCTGGGGTAATTCAGATGCTGCGGATGATTTCTGGCAATACTTTCCTACTGATTCAGTTTTGGCAGATGGGAATACAGAAATAAAGATGGTCTATGATGACGATGCTTTGTACATAGGTATAATCTGTAAAACCACAGGAAATAATTTTATCATTCCTTCTTTGCGTAGGGATTTTCGTGCTGGTGGAAATGATAACATTACATTGCTATTCGATCCATTTAATGACGGAGCCAATGCATTTTTCTTTGGTACCAACCCATATGGAGTACTTAGAGAAGGATTGATCTCAGGTGGAGGAGGAAACATAGGTGGATTTACAACCAGTTGGGATAATAAATGGAATTGTGAATCATTTATAGGAGAAGATTATTGGGTAGCAGAACTAGAGATTCCGTTTTCGACCTTAAGATTCAATCCAGGATCTACTAAATGGAGATTTAATAGTTATCGATTCGATATGCAGACCAATGAACGGTCCACATGGATGCAGATTCCACGTAATCAATGGATTTTTTCTCTAGGGTACATGGGGGATATGGTATGGGAAGAACCTCTAGAAAGCTCAGGATCTAATATTTCGGTGATACCATATGTGGCTTCTTCAGTAAGCAAAGACTTTGAAGAAGGCGGTGATGCTGATTTCAAATTCAATATGGGTGGAGATGCAAAAGTTGCAGTTACCTCAGGATTAAATCTTGACCTTACTTTTAACCCTGATTTTTCACAGGTTGAAGTAGATCAACAGATTACAGATTTAAGTAGATTTGAAATTTTCTTTCCGGAAAGACGACAGTTCTTTCTTGAGAATTCTGACATATTCGGCTCCAATGGATTTTCATCAATTAATCCCTTTTTCTCAAGAAGAATTGGAGTAGCAATAGATACACTCACTGGAACAACAGTTCAGAATACCATCTATGGAGGAGCTCGTTTAAGTGGAAAAATCAACGAAGATTGGAGAGTTGGCCTGATGTCCATGCAGACTGGTTCTGATGAGATGAGGGGAATTCCATCTTCTAATTTTTCAGTAGCATCTCTTCAAAGAAAAGTCGGGGCAAGATCTTTTGCAAGCATTGTTGCAGTTAATAAACAAGTAAGTGGAGAAGAAGAAAATGTAGATATCAATGCCTACAACAGGGTTATAGGGCTGGATTATAATCTAGCTTCAGCTGACAATGTTTGGACTGGAAAAACCTTCCTTCATCATAGTTTTACTCCCCATGAATCTGATAATCAGATGGCACACGGTATGTCTCTGGAATATCGTGTAAGAAAGATTCAATTGAATTGGGAGCATCAGTATGTAGGGGATGGTTACAATGCTGAAGTGGGATTTGTGAGAAGAACCAATTATTACAGCATTCAACCTGAAATGACCTTGTTTTTCTATCCTAAGGGAGGTTATCTCAATCAGCATGGTCCTAATATTAGGTACGAGCAGATATGGCAACCTGATTTGGGTAAGACTGACCAGAGTTTTTCATTAGGATGGGAAGCAGAAACAAGGGATAATGGAAGATTCAATCTGTCAATTAACAGGGAATATGTGTACTTATTTGGCGATTTTGATCCCACTGGAACTGACGCTACACCTCTTCTTGAAGGAACAGATTATACTTACATTTTTTTTCGTGGGTCTATCAGCACCGATCAGAGCAAATTAATTTCTTTCAGATTTAGCCCATATCTCGGAGGTTATTTTGACGGAAAACGATATGGGTTGTCAGGAAGCATAAATATGCGTTTCCAGCCATTCGCCAATATTGGCATCAATTACAGCATCAATCGGTTTGATATGAATTATCTTGAAGAGAAACAATCGACATATTTAATTGGGCCAAGGATTGATCTTACATTCAATAAGGAGTTATTCCTTACTACTTTTATACAATACAATAGCCAATCACAGAATACCAATATAAATGCTCGATTTCAATGGCGATTTGCTCCGGTCTCGGATTTCTTTCTGGTATGGGCAGATAATTATTTTACAGGCAATGATCCAAGTGACCGATTCGCCTTTGATGTAAGAAATCGCAGTATCGTTGCCAAGTTAACTTATTGGCTCAACTTGTGAGGGTTGGTATATTAATTAGGCTCACTTATCTATAAGTTTGAACACAATCTGTGAGCTTTGTGTTACTTAGAGGTATCAAACGAAAATCATGAAGCATACTTTTACAATTCTGTTACTATTGGCATCAATAGTTATGGCTGACGCGCAATTTTCCTTCGGAGGAAGGAGCAGAGGGCCAAAAATTAAAGGAAAGATCACAGGAGTTGTGAAAGACTCAATTACGGGAGAAACAGTTCCTTTTGCTTCTGTCTCAATGCGTAGAGCCGGATCTAAAGTGGTTTTAAATGGTGTGATCAGTGAAGAAGATGGTGAATTTAAGCTTGGAGAAGTCACTCCAGGTAAATATGATGTTATCATTTCATTTCTCGGTTATGAAGAAAAGGTGCTTACAAACGCTGAAACAACGCCGAAAGACCCTGATCTCGACCTTGGAATCATTCAATTGGTTGAAAGCTCGTTGATCCTCGATGAGGTTCAGATTACTGAAAAAAGAGCACTCATAGAAAATAAAGTAGACAAGATTGTATTTAATGCTGAAGATGATTCTTCTGTTGCAGGCGGAGATGCTACTGATGTGTTGAGGAAAGTCCCTCTCCTCTCCGTAGACTTGGATGGAAATGTATCCCTTAGGGGTTCTCAACAGGTTCAGATTCTTATCAACGGCAAGCCTTCCGGTATGTTTTCATCTAATGTTGCTGATGCACTTAAGATGTTCCCAGCTGACCAAATTAAGAAAGTAGAAGTTATTACCTCGCCGGGAGCAAAATATGATGGAGAAGGGAGTGCAGGTATTATCAATATCATCACTAAGCGTTCAGAGATACGAGGTATTGCGGGTTCAATCAATACGTCAATTGGAAATAGATCAAGCAATGGAAACTTTAGCCTGAATGTAGGGAGTGGAAGATTCGGGTTTACAACCAATGGTGGCGTATTCTGGTCACTACCCCAGGATGCTACCAATTCGTTTACGCGGACTGACCTTGCAAGTGGAGCTGAGTTGTATTCATTTGGAGGAATAACGGAGACTGAACGTCTCGGTTTTAATGGTTCCGGTAATGCATTTTACGATTTTAACGCTTACAACTCTATCAATACTAATTTCAGGTTGCGTGGATTTGGATTTGACAGGGACGGAAGTAATAGTGGTCAATTCTTTGGTCAATCTTTTGATAGGAATACGCTGGCCGAGACTCTCAATAGCGGATATGACTGGAATACGGATTATACGATGAAGTTTGAAGAAAATGACACACGTCAATTTTCAGTTGCTGTTGGAGTGACAGGAAATATTTCCGACCAAGAGAGTTTAATTACAGAAACTGGATTCACTTCAAGAGAAGAAACAGTACTTAATGATGCTGACAATGTCGAAATTACAGGTCAGATAGATTATGTACATCCGGTAGGTAAGTCCAATAAGATTGAAGTTGGAATCAAATCTGTTATAAGAGACATTGATAGTGATTCAGACTACTCTGTTCAGACCGATCAGTCCAATCTTTTTCTTTATGATCAAGATGTATATGCAGGATATTTTTCATACAATTTCATGTTAGGGAAGTTTAATGTCGTTACAGGTGTAAGGTATGAGCATACAGATATAAAAGGAGATGGAGACCAGGATGTCCAGAAATTTGATTTCAATTACGATAACTGGTTGCCTAATATTGCCATTTCTAAGACACTGAAAGGCTTTAGGACTGTTAAGGTAGCTTACAGTAAAAGAATACAACGACCCAGTTTATTCTTCATCAATCCATTTGTAAACAACACGGATTTTGGAAATATCTCATATGGAAATCCGTTTTTAGAGCCTGAGATTACAGACCAGTACGAATTATCTTATAATACCAATATTCTAGGGTTTACCGTTTTTAGCAGCTTTTACTACAGGCACAATTCAAGTCTTATTGAATCTGTGGTGGCAGAAAGTGAAGAATTTGGAGGAAATGTGGTTACTACCTATCAAAATGTAGGAGAGAATAAATCGATAGGTACCAATATATTCCTTACCAAGAACATAGGTAGGGTTACTTTCAGAGGAGGAGGTGATGTGTATACCTATAACGCAACAGGTGTTATAGATGGCCAGGAGGTAAGTAATGAGGCTATATCTTATCGACTATTCACCAATGGAGAAGTTGCTCTTTCGGGCACGATTAAAGCTGATTTCTTTGGCTTCTTTCAGGCACCTCGATTTACACTCCAGGGAGAGAATGCGAGTTTCTCCATCTTTGGAATGGGTATCAGGAAGGACTTTAAGAACTCAAGTATTGGGTTGAGAATTATTGAACCATTCGCAGCTAATAAGTTCTTTGATTCTGACATTACGAATGAAGCGGCCGGCTTCAAACAGGTATCTTCATTCGGTCTCCCATTCCGTTCTATTGGAATCAACTTCCGATATAAGTTTGGAAAAGTAGACTTCAGAGAAAGACAAAGTAAAATCAAAAACACTGACCTTAAAGCAGGAGAAAGTGGACAGGGGCAACAAGGCCAGCAGCAAGGCGGGGGAGCAAGAGGATAAATAGATTTTCAAGACAAATATTGAAAGCCGTGGCGATGATCGTCACGGTTTTTTTTTGTGGAATTAAATGAGCCCATATGAAGGATGTTATATAATTCTACTAATCATGCTATATATCATTTATTCATACTTGCAGTAAATTATTATATCTTAATAAATATATGATATACAATAGATTATAATAGTTTTATTCAAATTTATAACATTTTTAACATGAAAAATTTAACTTTGAGTAAAGAAAATACGTTATTTATAAAAAATACTCATCATGGCTACCACAAATGTTAAAAAGGAAATCTGTAAGGGGGGTGAATTTCTAACCAAAGACACAGATGCTAAAAGCGTTTTTATACCTGAAGAAAAAAATGAAGAACAAAAGATGATACAAGAAATGGTGGATTCTTTTGTTCAAAATGAAATTGTACCAGATATCGATCGACTGGAAAAACTGGAAGAGGGACTGGCGGCTTCCAAGATGGAAACGATGGGAGCCTTGGGTCTTCTCGGGACGCATATGCCAGAAGAATATGGTGGTATGAACC
>JABDLO010000382.1 GCA_013002995.1 Saprospiraceae bacterium
TCAGAATGATAGTTGATCCTTCCTTGCTGTGGTGAAGCCTTGAAATCACCAAAAACATAATGATCAGATTTCTGTCCTATAGCAGTTATAACATGATCAAATCTTCCGGTCCATTCAGACCCTTCAATGGGCACAGGCCGGCGACGACCTGATTCATCGGGTTCTCCCAGTTGCATTCTGATCAAATCCAGATGCAAACCAGTATCGTCTTTAGATAATCCAGCAGGGGCTGTTAAATACTTGATGGTGATTCCTTCTGCTTGCGCCTCTTGAACTTCCTGTGGTATGGCAGGCATCTCACGGATGGTACGACGATAGAAGATGATGGGTTCTGCTGCAAGTCGGAGAACCGTACGAGAAACATCTATAGCTGTATTCCCTCCTCCTATGATCGCAACTTTATCCCCTGGTTTGATATCAGCTGATTCTTCTTCTAATTTGAACTTGCGTAAAAATTGTATCCCATCTTTAACCCATTCTTCATTTTCCAGTCCCATTGTTGATCCTATATGAGAACCTACAGCTGTAATGACTGCATCAAAATCTTCTGAGACCTCATCAATGGTCACTTTTCGATTCAATAAGATTTCTACTCCTTTGCGTTTGATGATCTCGATTTCCCGATCCAGTACTTCATCTGGTAACCTGAACTTAGGTATTCCACTTCTCATCATTCCTCCCGGGAGTGACATGGCTTCAAATACCGTCACAGCATATCCTTTCTCTCTCAACCGCAATCCTGCTGTCAATCCTGCAGGCCCACTTCCGATGATGGCTATGCGTTCTTTATGTTGAATGGGTGATGCTTTTACATCCAAACCCAAGGCCTTGTCTCCCACAAATCGTTCAATCGCCCCGACATTTACACCCTGATCCAATTCATTTCGATTACAGTTTTGCTCGCAAAAACTGGGACAGACTCGACCGCATATGGAAGGAAAAGGGTTGTGCTTGTATATGGTATCGAAAGCTTCCTGAAATCTCTTTTCTGAAACCTGCTTAACAAATGCCCGAACATCAGTTCCTGCAGGACAACTGGCATTACAAGGTGGAGTTCGATCTACATAGCTGGGTGTCATCAGCCTCCAGTTACCAGTCTTATTTTTTGACATGGGTTCCGACCAGAAAGGTGCTGATATTCCTTTGGGATCCTTCTTCTCTTCAAAGAAAAGATCATTAAGGCTCCCAATCTTTTCTTCAGGTGGAGCATGAAGCCTATTATAGAGAAACTCATTCCTGTTTTCAACACCATTTACTTTGTTGTAGGCATCTACAAGAGAACGAATATTGGCCTCAGGTTTGGCAGGTACATTGGCCTTGAGAAGGGCTTTCCCGATGTTAAGATCTGCTTCAAATATGCGTAAGATTGCACCAATCATTGCAGCATTTACAATAGGAAGAGACTTACTTCCCAACCCATGCTCAAGAGAAATAGCTGTGGCCGGAATGGTGTAAATATTTTGTGCGAATCCCCTGAAATGATCAAGGGGCTGCTCTGTGTTTATGAGAACTGCCCCACCTGGTTTTAATCCTTCGAATACTGGAACCTGATCTAATAGACTTTCATCGAAGATTATAATCACATGAGGGTTATAGATGTTGCTGCGATTAAGGATCTCTTTCTTCGCAACTCTGAGAAAAGCCTGTATTGGAGCACCCGTACGCTCAACACCGAAAGCGGGAAATGCCTGCACCTGGAAATCATCGAGTTTACTAAACACTTTTGCCAGAATTTCAAATGCAGTTACCATTCCTTGACCTCCTCGAGCGTGGCCGCGTATTTCTAACATGGTTAAGGTTTTTGTTTGATTTGTTGATCCCTTTGGATCTCAAGCCATAATTAAGATCTTTTTTGGGGATTTTTGATGATTAAAGTCTTCACTGAACTTGACTTTAATCGCTTATAAGGATGACTTAATTTGAAATCTCGTAAATAATGTATTCTTTCGACGAACCGATGAATCAGATGTAAAGAGTAAATTATTAAACTTTCAATCGATATACAAAAATCAATGAACCAATCCGTGTACTTGAAAGACGTTGATCTTTTCATCCTTACCTTTTAAATTGACTTTACCCCAGGGTTTCGTCTCCACCCGATCATAGACCTTGTCATAGACCGATTGGCTAATGAGAATGGAATTGGGGAGGTTGTTTGTAAGCTGTTCAATCCTTTTGGCTGTAATGACAGGGCTGCCTGTAATAGAATATTTGAGTTTATTCTCTGATCCCAGGTTTCCTGCAATTACGGATCCATAATTGATCCCAATACCCACAACGATTTTAGTTTTGAACTCTACTTCCAATACCATATTCAATTCTTTGAGCTCATCGATCATTGCCAATGCACATTGGACAGCAGATAATTCAGGATGATTAATAGGTAGCGGTGCTCCAAAAGCAACAAAAATTTCATCTCCAACAAACTCAGCGATTACGCCATCGTATTTGTCAATCACTTCCGACATTTTAGAATAGTACCGATTAAGAAGGCCTACCACTTCGTTGGGATTTAAGCGGTCTGCAATGGATGTAAATCCCCTGATATCACAAAACAATAATCCTGCATCTAGTTTCTCTCCGATTTTGATGTCATAGTTTTCTTCTGATAGGGCTTTATGGATCACAGACTCCGGCACATATTTCATAAAAAGAGAGAGCATCTTGTTTTGCTCGGATAATAAATCACTGAGCTCTTCATTGGATTTCTGGATCTCTAACAATCGATTCTTGTCTATTTCAATGGCTTGCTGTAATTGCAATTCGGTGAGTACAATTTGTGTTACTTCTTTCTGGACGGCAAGATATTGATAGATCTCACCTTCTCCATTACGTATAGGAGTAATGGACCATTCCATATGAAATTCTGTGCCATTCTTACGGTAATTTATCGTTCTGCCGGTCCAAATTTTCCCTTTTATCAACTTCTCTTCAAGGTCACTGAAAATCCGAAAATTTGTTTTAGGGCCCTGAAGAATACGGGGACTTTTACCAATAATTTCTTCTCTCGACCACCCGGTCATTTTTTCAAAGGCCGCATTGACGTATATAATATATGGCCCTGGATCGTCCATCTTTGTATCTGTTATCAAGATACTTTCGCTCATAGATTCCAATACCATAGGAGGATCGATCATATACTGGTCCATATGAAACAATTTAATCAATTACAATACAATCTAAATATCACAGAAAATATATGCCGGATTCAAAACTTCTAAAGTACATCTTTTACCAATAGTCATGAAAAATAATATAAATTTTATGGTACAAAATGATTAGAAAACAATCCAGTTTGCTGACCAAATCAACTCTTTGAAAAGATTTCAATACTACCGCTAGGGTTACATCATTTTATTGATATATCGATGTAGTGGATATGTTGGTCAACCGATCTATAAAAGTTAACTCCCGTGGTGTCCTTTGATGGTCTTTTAGACGATCTAATTCGTATTCTTAAGAAAACTTATGCTGATACTCCTTCTTGTAAATAGCTACACACGCACCTTTATTTAAAATATCCCCAATTCAACAACATTCTTTATTGAAAAATCACTAATATCGATGCAGTTTTCTTTCACCAGCATACCCCCCTATGATTCAATCCTACAAACAAAAGCCTGTACTACAGAAACAATATGATACCATAATTATCGGGTCGGGTATGGGAGCTCTGACCAGTGCGGTCCTGCTGGCAAAAGAGGGACAAAAAGTATTGGTGCTTGAACGCCATTATACCGCAGGTGGATTTACTCATGTATTCAAACGCACTGGTTACGAATGGGATGTTGGCATCCATTACATAGGAGAAGTACAACGACCCAATAGCATCATCAAAAAACTCTTTGATTATGTGACAGACAGTCAATTGAAATGGGCAGATATGGGAGAAGTATATGACCGGATAATCATTGGAGAAAAGTCATACGATCTGGTAAAAGGGGTGAAGAATTTCAAAGAGAAGTTGGTGGAATATTTTCCGGAAGAAGAAAAGGCGATTGAAGCATACATTAATCTCGTTTTTGCTGCGAACAAAACGAGTAAAAATTTCTACATGGATAAGGCACTTCCTTCACATATGAGCAAAATAAGTGGCAGGTGGATGAGAAAGCCTTTCTATAAATATTCCGACAGAACCACGTACGAAGTTTTGAATTCGTTAACCCAAAATGAAGAATTGATCAAGGTACTTACCGGTCAATATGGTGATTATGGCATTCCGCCAAAAAAGAGCAGTTTCGCCATGCATGCTTCGGTGGCTCGCCATTATTTCAGTGGGGGCAGTTTTCCCGTTGGAGGATCATCCCAAATAGCAAAGACGATGGACCCAATCATAGAGGCAGCTGGAGGTACCATCCTCATCAGCGCTGAAGTAAGTCAGGTAATCATAGACAATAATCGAGCTAGAGGAGTAAAGATGAAAGATGGACAAGAATTCTATGCTGACAATATTATCAGTGGAGCAGGTATCATGACTACTTATAACAAACTGATTCCTGCTGAGTATGTTACCAGGCACAAGCTGACAGAACAATTTCAAAAAGTAGATCGGTCTGTGTCCTATGCCTGCCTGTACATTGGATTAAAAGGGTCCACTGAAGAACTCCAACTTTCTGAAACAAATCTATGGATCTATCCGGATGATGCGGATCATGATACATGTGTGGATCGTTATCTGGATAACATCAATGAGCCATTGCCGGTTGTCTATATCTCTTTCCCTTCAGCCAAAGATCCGGATTGGCCCAATCGATATCCCGGACATAGCACGATAGAGATTATAACTATGCTCCCTTATGAAACAGTGGCTCGCTGGGAAGGAAGTCGCTGGATGAAGCGAGGAGACGAATACGACGCCTTCAAAGAGAAGTTCTCTCATCGCCTGCTTAATGTTTTGTTCCAACAAATGCCTCACTTACAATCAAAAGTAGACTGTTATGAACTTTCAACGCCTCTGACCACACAGCATTTTGTCAATTACGAAAAAGGAGAAATGTATGGGTTGGACCATAGCCCTAAACGGTTTCGACAAAAATTTCTTCAACCCAGGACCCCCATTAATAACTTCTATCTCACTGGACAAGATATCGTTACAGTGGGTGTAGGAGCTGCACTCTTTTCAGGAGTGCTGACTGCAAGTGTAGTTTCTGGAAAGAATGTGTTGAAGAAGGTTTTTTAAAGATCGATAAATCACCATTATAGAATGTCTATTCCTTTATTCATTAAATTTGATCCATTAAAATATGTAGAGAAATGAAAAAACAGATCTTAATCTTCACATCACTATTGTTCTCAAGCATGATGTGTGCCCAAAATTTTACACCAGAACAAGAGGCCGTTAAAAACATAGTCCAGACAGCATACATAGATGGATTGCAAAACGAAGGAGATGCTGACAAAATAGACGCTGGTTTTCATCCTGACTTTTACCTCCTTGGAATAGGTGAAAATGAAGAAATGTGGAAGAGGTCCATTAAAGAATGGAAAGCAGGTGCAATAAAAAAACGAGAAGAGGGAAAATTTCCCCTGACAGGAGATAAGAAGGTAACAGCTGAATACAAATCCATAGATATTACAGGAAATGCTGCAGCGGTGAAACTATATTATTATGTAGGTGGAAAGCATATTTATACTGACTATCTATCGTTATATATATTTGGCTCCAACTGGAAAATTGTCAATAAGATATTTCATAAGCTTTGAGGCATACTGCCCTTAAAAATAAAAGAGGCCATCCTATTTGGATAGCCTCTTTATCTTTTAGTTCAGATAGTTTTATTTATAACGATGCCATTTCACGAGCGATCAAGTTTAGATCTGGATCTTCCCAATGACTTCCCCTTCGGCTGGCATGACCATCAATTTTGTGTCGCCTTCATCATCTAAGGCATAGAGTATGCGAAGTCCATAGGGAGAATAAATTGGAGCTCCTGTTTCAGATTCGCTATTCGTCAATTCTTACTTTTCATTGGTATTCACATCCAAAACTCCTACATACCAGCCACCACTTGCATCAGAATTGTATAAAATCTTAATATGAAGATGACCCGGTAACTGATAAAAATGAATGCAATAAGAACACAAATAAAGCCTGGAATTTTCCTAACGCATTATCTAATAATTACTGATTTTTGCCTTCTGTAATTTCTACAGTGACAGGATAGAAGCCCTCCCCTCTAATCTCCACTTTGTCCCCCGGCTTTAAAAATCGGGATTGATCACTGCTAAGCTTGGCAGAAAGCTTTTGATACCGATCAAATCTAAGAAGATGACTTAAACGAACCAGTGCCCTTGGAGTTGCAATGGCTACCCCCCCGGCAGTACCTGTTAGGATCATATCTCCTTTTTTTATTGGATGATCCGGATATTTGGAATGTATAAAGCGAAGCATTTCTGAAGGAGTATATATCATATTGTCCGTATTCTCTGATTGTCGCTTCTCTCCATTGACAAAGGTTTCAATAATGATACAAGGTATCGAATTGGATTTGGGATCATTGGGTATCCACACGCTCTCTGATAAGGGTAAAAATCCTTGAAAACTTTTTGCAGCTCCCCAATAATCATATCGCAAAGGCGATCCTTCTCCAAGAATTAAAACACTTCGTGCCGATAAGTCATTGGCAATAAAAAATCCTAAAGGAGGGACAAAATCTTCATCCTCCAATTCACCAGGGAGCACAGAGTCTAACAATACCATCCCCAATTCAACTTCGTAATCCAGCAAGGGTGATAAGTCTTCATATTCAGCCTCTAATTTTTCAGCAACCTCTTTCTCAAGCTCTGCTGCAGCTTGAATGATATCTATTCTTCCAGGATATTTGACATCAGATCCATCTTCTGTAATGGTATGCAACTTCTTCAGGAAAATAGGGGGTAGGATATCGGGATCGTATTCTGATGCAGTTTCCACCAAATGGTCTCGATATGTCAACCCCATTCCATAAATATGTTGTGGTAAGGGGAGACTATCCATTGAAATAAAAGAACCCTCAGATATTTCTATACAATCAAATTCGGCCGGAGGGGGAATATTGGATAAGGGCCTAAACAAGTAATAAGTCAATGCCAATATCGACAATATCAACGAAGCAAATATGATGGTTTTCTTACTCATCGATCTTGATTTACTTCAATAAATATATAATGTAATTTTTTACCATAGATTTTTATCTATCCAATAAGTATCTAAATATGGAAATTGATAGATCGTTGCATTAGAAAGTTATTCTAATTTTTCTATCTTGAAGCAAAACAAAACAATTCTAAATTATGGATTACAAAGCAACGATTATCAAACTTCTTGTTTGTCTATTAGTATCACCACTCGTAGTATACCTTTTTATAGGTATTGCCGGGCTGGCAGGTTCTACCTATGAAATGACCAATGGAGAAACCTTCATCATCTGGGTCCTAATGGCCATACTGATCTGCCTTTCATGGACAAAGAAGGAATGATGTAGGTTAATTACTAAAACAATCAAAGTACCTGTGTAATAAAAGTATACAAGCCCACTGAATCAATCATTGGGCTTTTATTTTCTCAAAAAGGAAGCAAGTCTTTATGAAATCACGGGATGGATTCTGCAATTTCACTTAAATGTCAGCGATGCACAATTTAATTGCTGCCATAAGCAAACTTATCTATTTGGATTTTTGATGATCTTATCTATCATTAAAATTTCAGATCATTCACAACCTCCACACACTTTTCCTGCAATGGTAAAGGTCGTTTTTTCATTTTCAAAATCACTTGAATATTCAATTAACAAATCTCCCGTAGGGCATTCAAAATCTCCTCTTCCATTATTAATATTTAAGGTAGCCTGACCTGTGGCTTTTCCCACTTCACCAATATTTGATAAAGTAATTTCATCTATTGACCAAAAGCTATTCCCGGCCTGGTCTCGAAAATAGTGAAGTAGGGTGAAATCACCACTAGTTTCATGGGCTACCACTTCAAGTGTTACAATATCAAGAACCATATTATAATCTCCTATTTGAAGTGAATGATTGGATAACCCTCCACCGGAATAAGTGACACCAGTAGGCAGCTCAACAGTCACATCATAAATATCAACTAAAGTAGCTGAATGCGTTACATTATCAATACAAAATGCATCATCATCACCGCATGAGGTGATGAACATAACGCCACCAAAAAGTAGGCATAGAGTAATGAATATATTTTTCATAATATAAAATTTTAATTATTTGATAGATATGTGGAATTGGTACTAATGTATAGGTAGTCCCCCATAAAGTTTGAGTATGTCTATCAGTAAATTCCTTTAATTCCTGGATTGGAATGCGGTTCTTTTTGGATAGTGATAAAAGAGAGGCACAGAAAAAAAATACAAGCGACAGTAATAATATTTGCAACTTCATATATTTCTGGTTTAAATGAATCCATTGCATTTGGACCTCAGAACCAGATTGTGAACACTAACCAACTCTAAAGAAAAGATTGGTTACTTATAATTATTACATTGCTACGGGTATTTTAATTCCAATAATTTAATTGATCATGTGGTAAAATGAGCAATTTGTAGAATTCCTTATGAATTGACTTAGAATACTCCACTTTTCTTCATTAAACCACTGTGCTTTCTCGATTGAAGAAATCATTGTGACATGGAAAGTGGTAACACAATGACTAAACATCTAGAATGGACTAGCAAAATCAGGATTAGTAATAAATGTATTGTCCGTCAACATTTTCAGGAAAGCCAGCAAATCATCCTTTTCCTGTTCCGTAAGGTGAATGCCTCCCCTATTGGCTTGCTTCATCAATGGATCTATAGTAGGAGACACTTCAAGTCCTTCGCTATAAAAATCAATGACTTCTTCCAGCGTTTCATAACGGCCGTCATGCATGTATGGACCAGTCAAAGCAACATTGCGAAGTGTAGGTGTTTTAAACTTACCTATATCAAGAGGGTTTCCTGTAATTTCACTCAATCCATGTTCTGAAGGGGCAGCATCCAGCCCATTGTTGTGAAACATGTTATCGGTAAACAAAATCCCTCCATGACAGTGAAAACAATCTCCTTTTTCTGTAAAGAAAATATCAAAACCACTTAGCTCGGAATCTGAAAAGACTTCACCACCATCAGGGCGAAGTATTCGATCATACCTGGAATCAAATGAGTTAAGTGTCCTGACAAATTGAGAAATGGCTTTTGATACTTCCGAACTGGTTATATTTTCTACTCCAAATGTTTCATAGAACAATTTTGGGTAATCAGCATGCTCATTAAATTTACGTACATCAGTAACGAAGAATTCTTCAACTTCGAATTTCATGATGTCTTCCAAATTTCCATTGATCTTCCCGTTCCAAAGGAAAGTTCTATTCCATCCCAGGTTAACATGTGGTAGTACTGCATCTCCAGACGAGAATGATGACGACTGTTGATGGCAGTCAGCACAAGCCATTTTTCCTTCAGGATGCAGCAACTTGTCATAGTACAACATCCTTCCAAGGGAAACCCCCTCTTCTGTAAGAGGATTGTCCTCATCAAGGATCATAATGGGGAAATTATCAGGATAGACCAGTTCGAAAGGAGTAGGATCATACGTCCATCCCAGACCGGGTTCTGGTAGCGGGTCCTCATCTTTGTCACACCCTGCCAACAAGATGAAGGTTAAAATGACTAGTAAAAATACATACTCCTTTTTCATCAGTATCAATTTTCATTAACTGATTTGATGCTGAATACAGTCGCACCATTTGCTTTAAGCAGCTCTTGTGAAGATTGATTCATCATAATCCTTTCGTTATTGACAAAATCAAAAACGTTGGGATTGTGTAACCACTCGTGAAGGTCCATGTTCAGGTCAATCATCCAAGAGTTGGACTCTAATGCTATTTCCGAAAATGGGACAGTAACATTAATATAATTCTGATTGCCTTTTGTAGCCCCAGTATGAACATTATAACTACGGATAACACCCATATTCAATGAATCGTACCTTCCTTCAAATTTCATATAATGGTAACCCTGGTCTCCAGGAATAGGCCATTCCATATTTATGTTTTCAATGGTGTTGTCCAGGCCACCATCAATATTGATCGTCTCATCCAGGCCAAAAGTGAAAGAAAGAGAAGTAAAAGTACCATCAGGAACATCTGCCATCACTATTTCTTCAGTTGAAGGATCATGGATATCTCTTAGATGAACCTGGTCATAAGCAAAACTGCCTCCTTCATTGTCGTGTAATACAATATTGGATAAGTAGTACTTGAGGTTGACAACACTGTATGTGTGCCCTGCCTGGCTGGAATATTTCAATTGCTCGATCTCAACAGGTTCTCCCTCAACTGTATGATTGAGTTGAAGGGTGAAAGTACCAAAGCCATCATCATCACTACAACTAAAAATGGAAATTAAAAGAATCAGAAAGAATGAAAAGGTAAGAATGTGATGTTTTTTCATGTTGAAGTTTTTTATTTAAGAGACTGTATCCACCAAAAAAATGTGGTAAATGATGATAACAAACCACATCATTTATTTATTAAGTCTTCTAAAGCTGTAAAACAATATGATCCATTAGATTGACCTCCTTTAATCAGTTTTCTCTTCATATAAAGACTCGACAAAAGTTAATTCGGTAAAAACCCAGCCTTTGCGTAAATAATGGCTGGTAATTTAGGTGCAAATCAAACTTCGGTCTATGATCTAGGTCACATAAGGAAATGATGAATTCAATTTCATTCGCCTTAAGGTGAACCTTATTAGTATTTCACTCTAATAACTTAAATGGATTGACATCCAATAGGTTTTAAACCCCCTTAACTATTTACTTAAGAATTGTACTTCGTTATTAATCTTTTAGCTTTACTCTATTCAGTACATCAAGGTTTACTTCTTCACGCATCTCTTTTATAATGCGTTTTTCTTCCTCGATTAATTTTACGAAAGCTGGATCATCCTGAAGACTCTTGGACATGGGGCTTCTTACCCATGAAACATAATCCAGAGCTGCTCGAGGAACTTTTTGCAGATATGATAAGGCTTCTACATTCTCGTGCCGAATACCATGGATTGAGGCCAACATCATAATGCTATTGAGATCTTCACTACCATCCTGTATCAATTTCTGATGCTTAGTAAAAACATCATTGAGCCATACATTAGCTGAATCAATCTTCCCCTCTTCCCAAAGAAAATGTCCTATTCCTACTCCTGCAAAAAAATTAATTCTCGGGTCGAAAGTTGGACTCTTTACAACCTTTTCAAAACACTTTTTAGATAGAACGGGATCGAAATAGCTGTACAATTCTCCGGATATTTCCAGGTATCTTAAATTGGTAGAATCCAATGCCAGTATTTTTTCAATATACGGTCTTGCATTCTCATAATTCCCTGCACAGATGTGAGTATATGCAAGATAATAATCTGTAATCCAATTATTCACATCCAAAGCAGAAGCCTTTTCCAAAGTTGCCAGAGATTCGCCATACATTTCTAATCTACGGTAATCAGCTGCTAGTCCAAGGTAACTCAATGAATTCAGAGGATTGATTTCTATGCTTTTCTTCTGAAGACTGATAGATTCTACTAGCTCCCCTTCATCTTTAAGGATGAGAGCTAAATTAGAGATACTGACTTCATTGTTGGGATTCTTTTCAAGGGCTGTAAGATACATCCGTTTTGCATCTTCGTATAAACCCTTATGGTCATATACCAATCCGAGTGCATGCCATGTTTTGGAGGATTCAGGTAATAATATTGTAGACTCCTTGGCTAATACAAATGCAGTATCTAGGTAATTATATGGTCTTGTACTAAATATCTGTACTGCCTGACTATAAGATCCACTTAATGCTGCCATTGCCAATGCAAAGTTGGGGTCTTCTTCTAATGCAAGTTTATAATTGTTGATCGATTTTTCATTATCCCCGGCATTGTAACTATGATACAAATCCCTTCCTTTAAGATAATGATTGTATGCAATCATATTTTCAGTCGGGGAAAAATCAATCTCGATATTATTTGATTCTGAAAGCTCGGACTTTAGATAAAAGGCTACTTTTTCTGCTACCTCACTCTGTACGGCAAAAATATTATTGAGTGGCCGATCAAAGGTCTCCGCCCATACTTCAGATCCATCAAGAGGATTGATCAATTGACATCCTATCCTCAATTGATCACCTGATCTTCTTACACTTCCAGAAAGTAGGTTAGCCACTTTAAGATCCTCAGCTATTATCCTTGGTGTCTTTCCCTTAGTATCGTATTCTCTGAGTGTAAACCTGGATAGAACCTTAAGGTCTTCTATTTTGGATATCTGTGTGAGAATGTCTTCAGTAATGCCCCTGGTAAAATAGGAATCATCGTCAGGACTTAGGTTTTCAAAAGGAAGAACGGCAATTGATTTTTTGGAATATTCATAATTTGACTTGTTTGTAAAATCAAATTGTCGATCAGCTAAAAGTAATATCACCGCCAATGATAAACTGGCGATTATAATGAAATTCATTCTCTTTCCGGTCGATTGGGTGATGGATTCATCCAGCGGAATTTCTTCTGTCTTTCTGAATCCACTTCCGGTGTATTCATAAAACCAGGCAAATACAACCCAGGGAATAAAACCGATAAGCAGTAAGACGATCAGAAATTTCATCGCCTTCTGGTTAAACTCCAGAGCTGGAAAAATGATGGACGCTGCCTGAAGAATTACCCATGAAACAGCAACATATGTAATAACCGCACGGATAACATTCCTGCGGTTAAGTTCATCATAGATATTTTTAAAGGCCACGATTAAATATAGTCAAATGGATTAACATGGATACAATCAGTCCATATGGATTATTGACATCATGAAATACGTTGCCTTTTTTCTTTAGTCATCTCTTTTCTTTCAAGTAAATTTGCAACACGAGGAGTTCTCTATAATGGAAGTCCCATCTTCTTAAGAAGTAATTGATATCCTCTATGATCCTTCATTCTATGATAATAAGTATTAGATGAGATATAAGGTAGATTGGGATCATGAGCAGGAAGGGAATGTTCTTCCCAGACCTCTATAGCTTTGTCAAAATCTCCTACAGCCAGGTATCTTTCCCCTTGTGAATAAGGATTCATAATTCCATGTTTAGAGTATACTTCTTCATTTAAGCGGATAGCTTCCTGTTGTACTGCGATCCAACCTTCATTATAATAGATGCTATCCAGCAATGTAGTCACACCAAAATGATTCCAAAGGTCGATGTTCCAGAACTTCCAACCTTCATATGCAGGATCATAGTCACCTAAACAAGCATTAGCCGCTCCATATTGCCCCTTAAGAAAAGGATGATTGGGCTCAATTCCTAATCCATTATTTACTTGTTCCAAGGCTGCCTCACATTGCCCTGCTTCAATCAAAACCACTGAGTAAAGTCCCAGGACGAGCGGTCTCCTTGGATCCAATTCAGCCGCTTTTTGTGCTTGTATTAAAGCTTCATCGGTACGACGCAAAATGGTCAAAAGATGGGCATAAAACATACGATTCATTGCATGATTGGGATTCAATTCAATGCATTTTCTGAATTCTTTTTCAGCCCTTTCCCATTGGTAATCTGTCCAGACAGAATAAATGGCCATTGAATGATATACTTCTGCTGAAGCGGAATCTAATTCTAAAGCTTTTTCCAGGTATTTAAGCATCTCTTTATTAGCCACTTCAAAGTCAATAAAATCCATCTGTTTTTGATAGCCAATTACAGAGGCCATTCCCGCATAAGGATCAGCCCATTCCGGTTCAATCTCTGTAGCCAATTCAAAATAACCAAAAGCACTCTCAAGAGATGACTTGCTGACCTGGTCAAGGTTAAAATTGCCTTTTAGATAAAGTTCGTAAGCTTCCGGATCAATTTCTTCTTGAACAGAAAGTTGAATTTCTTCTTCAGGAGTTAGGGAAACATTAATGATTCCGGAAATCTCTTTACTAAGCTGGTGATACAGGTTCAATATCTGGCTTTTCTCCTCGTAAAAATCTTCTACCCATAGTTGCCTTTCGTCTGGTTCCACTGCAATCAACCTGGGTTGAATACACACACTGTCTCCAAGACAATGAACTGAGGCCTCCAGGACAGCATCTACTTTGAGTTCTTTAGCAATTTCAGGAAGGGATTTTCCTGACTTTGCATATGCCCTTGCAGTAGTAGGAGAAATAACCCTCAAACCACTGATTTTTCCAAGGTCTCCGATAAGGGATGTGTGCATTCCCTGGACAAAATATTCCATTTCAGAATTACCGGTAAAATTATCAAAAGGCAATACCACAATAGATTCATAAAGTTCTGGTCCTTTAGGCAATAAAAGTTTTTCACCTGAAAACCACAATACCAGCAATATGGCAAGTGTACCGATCATTAGCGGAATATTCTTTGATAATAAGTTGGTCTTCTTTTCCAACTTACCCTGGATATCGCTTTTATGAGGAACAACCAATCCCTGGTTGGATACAGCATAAACTTTTATTGGGTTTTTGACATTTTTAAAATGAAACTTATCAATAAAGGTGACCTGAATGTCTTCCCTGTTCTTGATCTCATCATATACTTTTTCGGAGATCATTACACTTCCCGGAACACCCAATGATTCAATCCTTGATGCAAGATTAACGCTGTCACCAATGATATCTGAAGGGGTTTGAATAATGTCTCCTTCATGAACTCCAATTCTCACTGGTATCTCCCCGTCATTAATAAAAGACCCTTGCATTGAAATAGCACAATGAACCGCGTCCACTACACTCTCAAATATGCTCAGTGTACCATCTCCAAAGTACTGGATGACCTCACCATTGAAAGCAGCTGTCTCCTTTTGAAAAATCCCCCGGTGTTTATTTCTAAGTCTTAACGCCTGTGCTTCACTCTTCTGCATCAAGGCCGTGTAACCCTGAATATCCGTAAACATAATTGCTGCCAGACGTCTGGATGTGTTCACATCAATAATTTTTTAAGCTACATAATCGAAGGTTCAGAATACCTCAATGTATAATGTACCTCTATACTCCATGACCATCAATGATGCAAGTCACGTGGATACCTGATATAATTGAACTGATTGGTTGATTGAATACTTACTCATTTTTCTTCCAAATCAATTTGAAAGTTCCATGGCCATAGGAGTTGCAAATTTATTTACAACAAGACAACCATCTTAATCACTTCAAGACGTATTGATGGATTAACATCAATTGATTTAAATGGTAGATCATCTAAGATTCTGAAAACTTCCATTTAGAATGCAATTCCAGGTCTAACTCATTTAATTGATGTCCATCACTCCTAAAAATAGTTTTGAAATAGAGTTTATATTAAAGTGTGACTATCTCCTTTGATGCGGAATTTTTGCTAAAAACTTATATAAACTCCAATACCACTTCCTGATATTTTTATTTCCATACTGACCTCTTCCTGCATCATCTGATCATTAAATATTGATATCGATTTCCGCTTATGTATTCCGGTTTTAACCTTATAGATAATACCAATGGTTCCTGGGATAATGCCAATTACACCTACCATGGCCCCAAAGATTTTAGTGCCGCATACTCCACCTGAACTGCAGTTGTCTTCAGATGCGGTCTCCACTGTAATAAGACCAGCAGCTATTAATCCTAAGCTTGTCAGACCATAGATCTTAGCCTTTTTATTGGAAGATTTAAATTTTTCATATTGAATATATGCTTCGTCCGATTTTCTGAAAACATCCTCCAGATCATTGTACCCATAGGTCTCAGATTGATAATGGTATTTTAGTTTTTCTTTATTAATAAGATCCTGACAATTTAACTCTCCCATATTCATTTGAATTAAGAAAGCAAAAACCAAAAAACGTAAGATGATATTTAAAGAAATGAGATTTTTCATTTTGACACTTTGCTATATCGATATAATCAATTGATTCATATTTGATTATTTCAAATAAACTTTCAGACCATTGAATACAAAGCAGGGTTTTACTGTAAACGCATCAATTCAACCCATAATCCAATCTTCCTTCCTTTGAGGTAAAGTTTTATATAAGTTTAGGAAGTATAAATTAAAGAAATTTCAGTGTGCAAAAGCTACTTTATAATTTTATTGTTTCAGCCTAATCTATGATATCAGAAATCTTTAAACCAATATATCTATTTGCATTTCTCACTGTAATTCAGTAACTTATGACTGATATGAGCTGAAAGCATTGGCTTTTAATGCCAATTCGAGCATCGATTGATCCCTTAAAATTCCTAATTCAGCAGTCATCCCCTGACTTTTGAAATTGTTGCACTTAAACCCTTGCCATGAAAAACCTATGTTATTTCCAGCTGGCGATCCTGTTACTTATTCCTTGCTTTCTGCATTCTCAAGACGAAAATGTAGGGATCAATACCAACGATCCGGATCCAAGTGCATTGCTTGAGTTGTTTTCGGACGATAAAGGGCTCTTAATCCCTAGATTGACCAGTGTAGAACGCGACCTGATCATTGCCCCTGCCAATGGATTAATCATCTACAACCTGACAACTAAATGTGTCAATTACTACGTGACATCAATAGGCTGGAAAGAATTCTGCGGGGAGGATGCAGCAGCATCGTGTCAGGATAATGGTGATTGTCCACCAGGATTTTATTGTTTTAAAATGCCAGGGATGTGCAACATTCCCGGTGTATGTAAGGAAAAGCCCATCGTATGTCCGGACGTATGGGATCCTGTGTGCGGATGTGATGGAAATACCTATGGCAACGCTTGTGAAGCTGCTGCTGCAGGTATAAATGTGGATTACACAGGAGCCTGTGCTAATACTACATGTACAGATAATGGTGATTGCAATCCTGGATTCTATTGCAGAAAGTCGACAGGAGATTGTGATGGACAAGGTGAATGTGTCAGTAAACCTATAGCTTGTCCGGATGTATGGGACCCTGTATGCGGGTGCGATGGCAACACCTATGGGAATGCTTGTGAAGCTGCTGCTGCAGGAATCAACATTGCTGCGGATGGTCCTTGCAGTACTTCATGTTCGGCCCAGGGTGATTGTGGACCTGATCAATATTGCATGACCCCATCAGGATCGTGTGGTGGACAAGGAATGTGTGTTGACAGGCCTGTAGCTTGTATTCAAGTATATGACCCTGTATGTGGATGTGATGATAAGACCTACTCCAACAGCTGTTATGCTGCCCAAGCTGGAGTAAGTGTTCAATATGAGGGTGAATGTGCTGCTCCCTCCTGCAATGATAATTCTGATTGCCCGGATGGGTTTTATTGTCAGAAAACTACGGGTAATTGCGATGGTGAGGGACAGTGTGTTGCAAAACCAGATGCCTGTATTCAGGTGTACGATCCGGTATGTGGTTGTGATGGCAATACCTATGGGAATGATTGTATAGCTGCAAGAGAAGGTATTAATATCGCTTATGATGGACCATGCAGTATGTCTTGTGTTGACAATTCTAATTGTCCTGATTCTTTCTATTGTAAATCAACCACCGGAACATGCAGTGGCCCATTTACATGTGAGCCAAAACCAGAATTTTGCCCCCAAGTTTATGATCCGGTGTGTGGTTGTGACAACAATACGTATTCTAATTCATGCTTCGCTGCACAGGCGGGAGTCAATGTACAGTCAACAGGCCCATGCCCTCAATCATGTACCGAAAATGGCGATTGCCCTCCCGGGTTTTATTGCCAATCAGAAGATGGAAATTGCGGAAACAGTAGCACCTGCGAACCCATCCCCGATTTATGTACTCAACAATATGCGCCGGTATGTGGCTGTGATGGGCAGACTTATACCAATGCATGTTATGCTGCACAGGCAGGAGTGAGTATAAATTTCCAGGGAATGTGTGTGACCAATTGTACCTCCAATCCGGACTGCAATCCCACTGGGGGTAATGATTTCTATTGCAAAACACAAATCGGTGATTGTGGAGGTGATGGTGTATGCACTGAAGTACCTACTCTACCGTGTCCCCAAACTTTTGTGCAAGTATGTGGATGTGACGGGGTTACTTATCCAGGTGAATGTGAGGCAGCCATCGCAGGCACCACGGTTGCACATTATGGTGCATGTAATCAAGGTGGATCGTGCAATAATAATACGGATTGTCCGGAAGGATATTACTGCCACACCGCTCAGGGTGATTGTGGAGGTACAAGTGAATGTGTCTTGATTCCTGAGGCATGCCCTCAATTGTTTGATCCAGTGTGCGGTTGTGATGGACAGACCTATTCTAACGCATGTTATGCTGCTCAGGCAGGAATTAACGTTGCCAGTGAAGGTCCTTGTGGGAATTGATATTATCACAGGAGTTGCAAATTTATTTGCAACATGTAACGAACGTACACATGGCCATCACACAAACAAAAATCAGTTCAATAAAGGAATGAAGGGCTCCTTAGACAACATCCCTTCTCCCATTCTTTCAAATAAATTTGAAAGTCCCATGTCGTAGGAGTTGCAAATTTATTTGCAACAGGTAATACCGTCCTTTTAAAGTATAGAAAGAATACTTCTCTCAAAGCTTAGTCACATCAACATTATTGATTGTTTTATTGAAACAGTATCATCAAATAGGTCCGCGATTTTTTTTTGAATGCTGCTGTTCTCATTTGTTTACTCCCATTCTTTCAAATAAATTTGAAATTCCCATGTCACAGGAGTTGCAAATTTATTTGCAACCTGCAATACCGTCCTTTTAAAGTACAGAAAGAACATTTCTCTCAAAGCTTAATTAAATCAACATTATTGTTGTTTTATTGAAACAGCATCATCAATTGGTCTACGATTTTTTGAGTGCTGCTGTTCTCATTTGTTTACTCCCGTTCTTTCAAATAAATTTGAAAGTCCTATGTCGTAGGAGTTGCAAATTTATTTGCAACATACATCATTGATCATGAGAAATGAAAAGTCGGTCCTGCTCTTCGCCATTGACCTTATTGATGTCATCAATCCATTGCTCAGGAATTTCCTTGATAATCTGACTTAATTTATCTCCCCAAATTTTGGAAATATCTTTTAGGTCTTGCTCCATGAATCGCTTTTCAATGAGTTCTCCATTGTTTTTAAATATAACAATGTCAATGGGATACCCAACATCATTGGCACTTACTCGTGTAGAATCAAAGGAGAGAAACCCAGTCTTCAGGGCGAACCTTAAAGTAGATTCATAGGTGAGTGTCCTGCTTAAGATGGGCTTACCGTAACCTGAGTTTCCAATGATGGTGAATGGGGCAGCTTTGGCAATTTCAATCCAGTTGCCTTCAGGATAAAGCAAGAATAATTTATGCTCTTTGTCTTGTTCTAATTTTCCACCTACAATGGTATACAGGTTGAAAAACAATCCAGAAGCAGAAAGTGCTTCTTTATCTTCTTCCGCCACCCTTCGGAGCTGGGTACCAAATGCATTGGCAACATTGTACATCTTGGTATATTCATGACCATGTTCTTCCAGGATCTCTTCAAAATACGTGATGGCCTTGTCTCTAATCGATCTCAATCCTGAGGTCATGAGAAACAAAGATCCATGCTCATTGGAGTGGAGAGAAATTTTTTTGGCAGTGGTAGTTTCTGAGCCTGAAGTGATCCTGGTATCAGCCAGGGCAACGAGTCCATCTTTTACTTTGATACCCAAGCAATAGGTCATACATTCTATTTTATCATGCAAACATAAAAACAAATCATTTAAAATACATCTCTTTTATTTGCGTATGAATGTCAGAAATACAATCATATGCTTCTGAGACCTGTGAGACTACTTCTTCTTCATCTTCATAATTTTTAAAATCGAGACATTGCTTCAGACTTGCGTCAATAAACTCCATACCTTGGGTATAATGATCAGGTTTAACACTAATATTGGTAAGGTGAAAATGTATTTTATCTCCGGTATACTTGATAGAACGAGGAAATAATCCATTGGAAAGGATCAGTTTGAATATACTTTGTTTAGAGCGTAGTCCCCTGTAATAGTTATTGTGCACATCAAAGCACTCTAATGATTTCAATAATATCGTCCACTGATATTGCATGAGTGCAGTATTAACACCATTATCACTCAAAATGACCCAATCAGAGATCTTGTTTTTCATAATTCGCAATACCTGCAATCCGCGTTCTACAAAAATTCCAAGGCTTAAGAAATGCCAATTATCATGATGCATCATGGTGTTGGTTACATTGGACTTTATCACTGCAATGTGCGAAGCTATGTCTTCAGAGAAAGTATGAATATCCGATGAAGTAAATGCAAATGAATCCAGGTTTTTACAATGGAGATATAACTTATTGATCGATTCCCACAATTCAGAAGAAATACTATTTTTAATGCTCCTTGCATTTTCACGTGCACTCTTTATTACATTGAAAATACTGTTGGGATTGTTGGCATCAAAAATAACCTTCTTCCACACTTCATTTTCATTCAATGGTTGGTGCAAATCAAATTCAGTGCCCGACATAAAGAGAATTGATCGCAGAGCGAAATCTTTATTTCTCGACATCACTGAATCCATGGTGGAATAAAACTGCACCTTTTGAAATCGTGAAATATGTTCCGTTCGTTCAATGTATCTTCCTATCCAATAAAGGTTTTCTGCAACTCGTATCAGCATATTTCTTCTATTTAATGATCCATGTATCTTTCGAGCCTCCACCCTGGGATGAATTGACAATGAGGCTGCCTCTGACAAGAGCAGTCCTCGTTAATCCTCCCGGAAGAACAAATGGTTCATCAGCTCCCATGATTGTAAAGGTTCTTAAATCAATATGCCTTGGTTCAAATTTTTCGGAGTCTTCAATATAAGTGGTGTGCGTACTCAGGTACATTTTGGGTTGGGCGATATAATTACGGGGATTTTGCTTCACTTTGATTTTTAAATCTTCTAATTCTTTCTCTGACAATTGATCGCAGATCTCCACTCCATATCCACCTGACATGTCCACAGGTTTCACTACAAGCGAAGATATATTTTCCATCACATATTTAAGGTCATCAGGTCTCTCGCATATGTAGGTAGGCACATTATTAATGATTGGCTCTTCTCCAAGGTAATACCTGATCATATCAGGAACATAGGAACAGACTGCCTTATCGTCAGATATTCCTGTCCCTGGTGCATTAATGATGGTAACATTACCTTTGAGATAGGATCTCATCAATCCTGCAACTCCCAGCATGGAATCCGGATTGAAAACTTCCGGATCAAGAAAGTCATCATCAATGCGTCTATAAATTACATCAACTCTGATCTTTGCTCCAATGGTTTTAAGATATACTTGATCATCCTCGACAAATAAGTCAGTACCCTCAACCAATTCGATACCCATCTTCTGTGCGAGATAGGTATGTTCAAAATATGCAGAGTTATAGGACCCAGGAGTAAGAAGTACACAGAAAATATCTCCTAATTCCCGATTAGAGACACTCCACATCGCTTTTAACAATTGATCGGTATAATCCCCTACCGGTTCTATGTGTCTCTGATTAAAAATATCAGGCAATACTCTCGTCATAGCGATCCTATTGGTCAATACATAGGATACTCCGGAAGGACTACGCAGATTGTCTTCTAGTACATAAAATTTTCCATCAGAATGTCGAATAAGATCTGTTCCTGAAATATGACAATAAGTCTCCTTCGGAGGAGTAAATCCCTCCATCATAGAACAATAATGTTTTGAGCTCTTGATCAATCTTTCAGGAATGACTTTATCCTTTATGATTTTTCCATCGTTGTATATGTCATGGATAAACTTGTTGAGGGCAATGTTTCTCTGAATGACACCGGTTTCAATGATTTGCCATTCATCGGGTTTTATAATCCTGGGAATCAGGTCAAATGGGAATACCTGTTCCACACTTTCTTCTTTATTATATAATGCATATGTTACTCCCTGATTGAGAAATGAAAGCTTGGCATACTCATTCAATGCTTTATATTCACGGAGGGTCAGCTTTTTCAACGTATTCAGAATGCTTGAATAATAAGAACCATCCTCATTAAGTTCTGAAATAACTTCATCATAATACCCTTCTGGTATTGAATAATTGTCTAACACATTAAGCATAACTTGTAAAAAGTTGCTGATTGAATTCTAAATATAATTATAGATTCAGAATAAATACAAAATTTTTATCAATATCTTGTAATAAAATTTTGTATATTTAAGATATAACAAATTATTAAATATAATTAATGGCAGAATTAAAGTTTAGGAGAATTTACTACGTGGAATTATTGATATCATAGTATTTTGTTTTCCATACTTAAGAATTTTGTTAGGCCTTTTTTCAACAACTGAAATATCTTTTACCTAATTACCTCCATCAACAATCATGGGAATCCATATTGCTATAAGGCATCGCACTACATACACTTATGAAAAAGCTGTAAAATTTTGGCCCCAAATCATCAGGTTAAGGCCTGCACCGCATTCCAGGACCAAAATCATGGGCTACTCTTTGAATATCTCACCTCAGGACCATTTCATCAATTGGATGCAGGACCCTTTTGGAAATTACCAGGCGAGGATCGTATTCCCTGATCTTGTCAAGGAATTTGTAGTAGATGTTGAAGTGCTTGCAGATCTGGTAACCATCAATCCATTTGATTTTTTTCTGGAGGAATATGCGGAAAAGTTTCCTTTTGAATATAATGAAACACTCTCGAAGGAATTGCAGCCTTACCTGGAACTAGAACCTACTGGCCCACTGCTGGAAAAACTTTTTGATGACTGCCAGGGTTACTTGAACAACATCACGGTAGACTTCTTAGTATCGCTCAATCAACACATTTATCAATTGCTGGCTTACAGTATACGCATGGAAGCAGGTGTTCAATCCCCTGAGGAAACTCTGGTAAAACAGCTTGGGTCCTGTCGTGATTTTGCCTGGCTACTGGTACAGCTTCTGAGGAAATTTGGATTGGCTGCACGATTTGTTTCAGGATACCTCGTCCAATTAAAAGCTGATGAGAAAAACATCGACGGACCTTCAGGTCCAGAGGAAGACTTCACTGACCTCCACGCCTGGGCAGAAGTTTATATACCTGGTGCAGGATGGATTGGATTGGACGCAACAAGCGGATTATTTGCAGGAGAAGGTCACATCCCACTTGCATGCACACCTCACCCATTAAGTGCCGCTCCTGTCACAGGATCCACTGAACCAGCTTCAGTAACCTTTGATTTCTACAATAAGGTGGAAAGGATTTATGAGGCTCCACGTGTAAGCAAACCCTATACTGACTCCCAATTGAATAAGATCCACCAACTGGGGCAAAAAGTAGATGTCAAACTAAATGAAGGTGATGTCAGGCTCACCATGGGTGGTGAACCCACTTTCATTTCCAAAGCAGATATGGAATCTGAGCAATGGAATAATGATGCAGATGGGGAAGACAAGAGGAAAATGGCACTACAATTAACCCATAAGTTAAGGAATGCTTTTTGCCCAATGGGATTGATTCATTTTGGCCAGGGAAAATGGTACCCCGGAGAACCCATTCCAAGGTGGCAGTATGCTATATACTGGAGAAAAGATGGGCAACCTATTTGGGAAAATTCTGATTTAATTGGTGACCCTAATCTAAAGGGTAAATATACTCGCGAAGATGGAGAGGCATTTATCCACCTTTTGTCACAAAATCTGGGTCTGCATAAAGATCATATATTGCCGGCTTATGAAGACAAGTATTACTTTTTATGGGAACAACACAATCTTCCTGTAAATCTCGATCCAGAGAAACAAGATGAAGAATTGTCCATTGAAAGGAAAACGCTTCTTAGATTATTGGATGAAGGATTGGAAGAAGCAGTCGGCTATACCCTGCCACTGAGATGGAGTTTCAAATCAGGGTCCTGGGAAAGTTGCCTATGGAAATTTGAAAGAAAAAGGCTATTCCTTATTCCCGGTAACTCTCAGATGGGACTGAGATTACCACTTGATCGACTTCCTAAGAAATCTGAACAATTGGGTGATGTTGTTATTCCCGCCAATCACTTTGAGGATAAAACTACACTGACAGATCGCAGTGATTTTATAAGTCTGATCTCAAAAAGAAATCAACTTTTAAAGCAAAATGATACTTCAAGGAAGGCCATAAAGACATTTACTACAGCCTTATGCATTCAGGTAACTGAAGGCAACCTCCACCTGTTTCTTCCACCTATAAAGGACGCCAATGTCTTTATGGATTTGCTTTACAGCATTGAAATGACTGCAAATGAACTTAACTTGCCAATCATTTTAGAAGGATACCAGGCTCCTCACCACAATGACCTTATAAAGCTGGCCGTCACCCCTGATCCGGGAGTCATAGAAGTTAATATTCACCCAGCAAAATCATGGAAGGAATTAACTGAGGTATATGACACTTTATTTGATGCAGCCAATCACACAGGATTGGGCACCAACAAGTTCATGCTGGATGGAAGACATACAGGAACAGGTGGTGGGAATCACATTACCCTGGGAGGCATTACACCTGCAGATAGCCCATTGTTGCGACGACCTGATCTTTTAAGGTCAATGATTACATTCTGGCAAAATCATCCGGGATTATCTTACCTTTTCTCATCATCTTTTATCGGTCCCACCAGTCAGGCGCCCAGAGTAGATGAGGGTAGGCCGGATATGTTGTACGAATTGGAAATTGCTTTTTCAGAATTGGATCGACATGAAAATCCTCCCTATTGGTTGGTAGACAGGATACTCAGAAATTTACTAACGGACCTTACCGGGAATACTCACCGTGCAGAGTTTTGTATAGATAAATTGTACAATCCTGAATCTACTTCAGGGCGTCTGGGTATTCTGGAATTAAGAGGTTTTGATATGCCTCCTCACAAAGAAATGAACCTGGTTCAGTTGGTACTCATTCGTTCACTATTATGTTCATTCTGGGAGCAGCCTTATCGTCACAAATTAATTGACTGGAATACAGACCTCCACAATAAATTTATGATGCATTATTATGTCAAAGAAGATATGCACGAGGTAGTCCAATACCTGCAGAATCGTGGCGTTGATTTCGACAAGTCGTGGCTGGATATATTTCTGGACTTTAGATTCCCAATATTAGGTACCGTTAATGTAAAGGGCATTAACCTAACCATCCGTGCCGGAATTGAGCCATGGATCGTTCTTGGGGAGGAAATGGCCAGCACCGGGACTGCGAGGTATGTTGACTCATCTGTAGAACGTCTGGAGGTAATGGTAGAGGATTTTCAACCGGAAAGGTATCAGGTATTGTGCAACAATATTGTAGTTCCCATGGTAAAAACTGCGTACAACGGAAAATATGTTGCATCAGTCAGGTATAAAGCCTGGGCTCCTCATTCTGCACTCCATCCTACGATCGGTGTGAACACCCCACTTGTATTTGATATCTATGATACTTGGAATGAAAGATCCGTAGGAGGTTGCACCTACCACGTTATGCATCCCGGTGGTCGAAGTTATGATACTTTCCCTGTCAACAGCCTGGAAGCAGAAAGCAGAAGGATGACCAGGTTCTGGGATTTCAATCATTCTCCAAAGGCAGATACTACTATATTCACACCAGAAGATACTTCCTACAATAGCAGTTACGTAACTACACACACGGAAATCAAAGAAAATATCGACATAAAGAAAATCCCTGTAAGCCCTGAGTTTCCACATACCCTGGACTTGAGAAGACCTGCGAAAAATGGATAGATTTTCTTAAAACCTGCTCTATGCTTTCAAATAAATTTGATAGTCCTTAAGGGCTTGCAAAATTAGATTTTTAATTATTCCTGATTTTAAAATGAGGAGATAACAGATTTTAAATATTTTTTCTTTGACATTGCAATAGGAATACTCGAACCTTCTTTTAACCTGAGATAGGATTCTGATCCGAAACAAGCTTCCGAAATACTGCTCGTTCTTACCACATGAGATTGGTGTGACCGGATAAAACCTTCCTTGGGCAATTGAGAAAAAATTGCTTTCAAAGTTTTCGAGACCAGGATGGATTGGCCTGAATCAAGGATCACTTTTGTATAATTTCCATCCGCCTCAATTCTTAGGATTTCATCAAACGAAATGATCTTGATGGTATTTCCAACATTTAGTTTTAGGTTTCCAATATGTCTTGGGATATGCAGATGATCTAACCGCTCTTCCAGATGATGGAGTTTCTCAAGTAAGGAAATGAAATAATGGGTGGTGTCCGATTTAGGTTGTAGCCTGATCACATTTTCCATTGGTCATAATTTGATGAATTAATCAATGGAATAAAGTTCTTACTAAAACACACTCTTAGCCATGCTGAATCCGGACTCGTTTCTTCTCTTTTGGGACAATTGAAAGAAATATCGGGAATTTGAAATGAAACAGGAGCTTATGCAAATAAAAAATCGGAGCTATCTCCTAATATATTTTTTAATGAGGATAAGGTTAGCAGCAAATGATATTTATTTGAAACTTTTCAATCAACTATAAAATTCTGTACTCATCTTAATCAGTTATTTAAAATTTCCTTACATACCTCCTATAATTTAATTTAAAATCCATATCATAGCTTCATGCGTAAGGCTTCAAGAACATTTGACCCAGTCAATGACAACAGAAACTGGGAGGCTCTATTTGAAACTCATTTTCAGAATTTACAGTCGTTAAATGCCATATCCACTTTGTGGATTTCCGGTTTATCAAAACTTGGGATTGACCATAGTAAAAGACCACGGGCTGAAGATCTTACTAAAGCCATTCAACCATACACCGGGTATACTTTTGTGCAAACAAAAGAAAACATCATCCTGGAACAAATTGATTGGTATAAAATGATCGCTAATTATGAAATGCCATTGACCAGTTTTGTTCGCACACCTGAAGAATTGGAGTATTGTGATGAACCGGATATATGGCATGATATCATGGGTCATATTCCTTTTCTTGCAGAAAAAAAATACTCTGATATGTACCAGTTGTTGGCTCATACCTATATAAATGCATTTAAAGCTGAGCGTGAGGATTTATTAAAAGAGCTGGATTTTGTAGGAGGAATGATCATTGAATTGGGATTGATCAGAGAGCCGTCTGGTCTTAAGGCATTTGGGTCCACATTTTATTCTTCATCAGAAGTATTCGCTGCTTACAAATCTGAGAATCAGATCGAATTCACAATGGATGCCTTAATTTCAGGAGAATCTTATGACCGTCATAGTTTCCAGGGCAGGTACTATATCTTCAATTCTCTTGAGCATTTATCAGACATTATCACCTACATTCATCGTCGTCTATAGGTCCACAATTAAAGAAAAATATTTTAAGCCCTTTCATTGAATTTTAGCATTCGACACTTCTTTTCAACCTTTCCTTAGGTATTAATGTTACTTTCGCGGCAAAATTCTAATTCATGATCAAAGTCAATAATTTATCCTTACAATTCGGTAAAAGAGTCTTGTTTGATGAAGCCAATGTATTCTTTGCGCCTGGTAACTGCTATGGTGTCATCGGAGCCAATGGAGCTGGTAAGTCTACATTCCTTAAAATATTGGCAGGTGATAAAGATGCTAATAAGGGAACAGTTGCCCTTGAGCCTGGTAAGAGAATGGCCGTGTTAAAACAAGATCACTTTGAATATGATGAAGTTAGAGTAATCGATACTGTTATGATAGGACATGAAAAATTATGGTCTATCATGCAGGAAAAAGATGCAATCTATTCTAAGCCTGATTTCTCAGAAGCAGATGGTATCAAAGCATCAGAATTAGAGGAAGAATTTGGAGAAATGGGAGGATGGAATGCAGAACCAGAAGCTGCGGCTTTATTGAGTGGAATCGGTATTCATGAAAGAGATCATGAAAAACCGATGAAAGAATTAAATGGACATCAGAAAGTAAGGGTATTGCTTGCACAGGCATTATTCGGAGATCCGGATGTCTTGATCCTGGATGAGCCTACCAATGACCTGGATATTGAAACCGTCACCTGGCTCGAGGATTTTCTTCTGGACTTTAAAAACACAGTGATCGTCGTATCGCATGACAGACACTTTCTTGATACTGTATGTACACACACAGTTGATATTGACTTTGGAAAGATCAATATGTACACTGGAAACTATAGCTTCTGGTATGAATCCTCTCAGCTTGCACTCAAGCAAAAGTTGGCTGCCAATAAAAAAGCAGAAGACAAGCGCAATGAAATGCAGGCATTTATCGATCGATTCAGTGCCAATGCTTCTAAATCCAAGCAGGCTACTTCTCGTAGGAAAATGCTTGAAAAGTTAACTATTGAAGAGATAAAGCCTTCCTCAAGAAAGTATCCCGGAATCATATATAATCCTAATAGAGATGCAGGGGACCAAATCCTAACAGTGAAAAACCTATCCTATCACCAGGATGGAAGGCCACTATTTCAGGAACTTGACTTTACCATCAATAAAGGTGACAAAATTGCCATTCTATCTAAAGATAGCCTTGCAACCACTGCTCTATTTCAGATCTTGAATGAAGAATTGAGTCCAACAACGGGTAGCTTTGAATTCGGTCAGACCATAACCACCTCTTATTTACCACTGGAAAATGAGCATTTTTTCTCAGATGAACCCATGTCATTGATGGACTGGCTGAGACAATATTCAGAGAACAAGGATGAGCAATATATAAGAGGCTTTCTTGGAAAGATGTTATTCTCTGGAGAAGAAGTTCATAAAATGTCTAATGTCTTATCAGGAGGCGAAAAAGTAAGGTGTATGATCTCAAGGATGATGATGGCAGGTGGGAATCTATTGTTACTTGATGAACCTACTAATCACCTGGATCTCGAAAGTATAACAGCCTTGAATAATGCTTTGATCAACTTTCCCGGTAATGTCATTTTTACTTCACATGACCATCAATTCGTCGAGACTGTAGCCAACAGAATCATTGAAATATCACCTAATGGGATGATCGATCAGTTGAAAGACCTGGATGAATACCTGGCTGATGATAAGATAGCTGGATTGAGAAAGGAGTTGCATTCTGAAGTAGAATTGGTTTCTGTGTAATAATGAGGCAATAAATATTCTTCACTTATTACTTATAAAGAAAACACTTACTTGGATCAGCTATTATAGTTAAAGGGTTGTCGCAGTGACAAATTTATTTACATAAAAAATGTACTTACAAATTGTTGTGTAAATCAGGTCCTTTACTTTCACAGGTAAAAATATATCTTATTTTTAACTGGTTTATTATTAAGATCCTTTGATTAATCACAACGCCTCACATCATAACAAATGGAATCTTTCAGCAATTTTTTAGAAATAGAACTCCTTAGTGTAGGCAATTACACCATCAAGGTCTATACTTTGATAACGATTGCGTTGATCTTCATCATTACAAAGTTATTTCTCATAGTAACCAAGCGGTTGCTCCTTGCCAGGGCAAAAAGGTACAAAATAGATGAAGGCAACACCTATGCACTTTATAGGATCATATCCTATGTTGTATGGGTGATAGCTATAGGACTGTTGCTCGAAACCATTGGCATCAAAGTAACCGTTTTGATTGCAGGTTCTGCGGCTTTACTGGTAGGTATCGGACTTGGATTACAACAGACATTTAATGACATTATTTCAGGAATTATTCTCATTTCTGAAAAGTCTATCCGGATCAATGATGTCCTGGAGGTAGATG
>JABDLO010000386.1 GCA_013002995.1 Saprospiraceae bacterium
CTACCGCTGGTGATTTTTTCATGGCTTTCAACCAAATATATTGATGGCCTTCTGATCTGGCTATATCTTCAATAAATGATACTACTTCAGTGCCGATGCCTTTTCCTGTAGCTTCTTTTATGAAATAAATCCTTTCTAATTCCATTTTGTGAGGATCACTGTCACCGGATTCATTGTATCCAAATCCCAGTGTAAGAAAACCAACTAAAGCCTGATCTACCTTAATTTTGTACAGCCTTTTCAAGCTGGATGGAAGCATATAGGCCTTGAAAGATTTGTAATTGAAATATGTTTCTAAATAGCTTACACCATTGTCATCCCAGAGGTGGGTGTAATGATCTTTATAGGCTTGAATAGCAATTTCAACTATTTCATCTAAATTGTTAATTGAGGCCTGGGCAATATGAATATCACACTTCACAGATATACGGCAATGCTGATTTAATAAGACCTTCAACTCCCTGGGCCGGATCTTTACTGAAAGTACCGAGTGCTCTATTGGCCAGGATGACATTCAGACTTAATGCGCGATGACCTAATAATTGGGACATGGCATAGATGGCGCCTGTTTCCATCTCAAAATTGGTCATTCGTTTCCCATTCCAATTTAAAGCTTGCAGTGTATTAAGAAATTCATCGTATTGCAAGGGAATCCTCAGTTTTCGACCCTGTGGTCCATAAAACCCTCCCATAGTAAGTGTAATACCTCTGATAAAATCGGATGGAAATGCATCAATCAGGCTCGGGTCTGTTGCAGCTGCATATGGATATATTTTAGGGAGTCGATCTTTAATGGCATTTCTGATGTGTAATTCCAGGTCAGCAGAATCTCCCTCTGCTTTATAGTCATAATAATGGACGAGGCCTTCTAACCCAACACCATATTCAGAAGCTACGTAACTATCAACATCAATGTCTGGTTGCATTCCACCGCTTGTACCTAATCTAAAGAAGGTAAGGGGAGTAAACTCTTCTTTAATCATTTGAGTCTCAAAGTCAATATTAAATAAAGCATCCAATTCGTTGAATACGATATCAATATTGTCAGAACCAATACCAGTGGAGATAACTGTAATAAGTGTGCCTTCAATTTCCCCGGTAATGGTATGAAACTCTCTTTTCTTTTTATTCACATGGATATGACTCATGTATTTGGCCACTTTTTCCACTCGCCCCGGATCACCCACAGTAATGATCTTTTCAGCTGCTTCTCCTGGCTTTAATTGTAAGTGATAGATGGATCCATCTTCATTTAATATCAGTTCGGAGGGTGCAATTTTCATTGATTGGAAATTATTGGGTAATGATACAAACAATAATCGTCTATAAGCCTTTAATTTGCATGCCATTTAATGCATTAAACGCTTAATCATAACTATGAAAAAAATATACCACTTAAGTTCATGTAGTACCTGTCAGAGGATTTTATCTCAAATCAATACAGAAGGCTTTGAATTGATAGACATCAAGAAACAGAATATTTCTGAAGAGGATTTAAACTTTGTTGCCAATGCCAAAGGTGGATATGAAGCCATCTTTTCAAAGAGAGCGATGAAGTACAGGTCTATGGGACTGAACGAAATGGATCTAACCGAAGAAGATTATAAGAAGTATATGCTCGAAGAGTATACATTTCTGAAAAGGCCTTTTGTAATCAATGATGACAAGGCTTATGTAGGAAATTCTAAAAAGGTAGTTGCTGAGCTGGTAAGCGATCTGGGTTAATCAGTCACACAATAGAGTTATTAAAGGGGTAGTGATGATATTAGATTCATTGCCTGCCCTGTCTACTATATGCACGTCAAATGATATTTCATTACTGGGGTATAGGTCGGGTGACTCACAGGGAGGAATATTATCAGGAAAAATGCAACAAGTAGTAAACATCAACACTCTAATTTCTCCTGAAACACCGTTTCCTACTCCTTCCTCAGGAATTTCAGGGGTTTTAAAGCTGTTATAAATCTCACCCGTTCTGTTATCAACCACAAATAAATTTTTTTCAGCAGTTTCGGGAGGAGAGCCTAAATCACCATCCCCATCAGTAAATGAAATGACCATGATCAATGAATCATTATTCAGGCTACCTTGTTCTAATTCACTCTTGGAAAACCCAATGAATTCAATCTGTGGCTCAATAGGGTAATCGGGAGAAGTTACACAACTACCTAAGATCATTATAACAAGTAAGGATGTGACACCTAAGATCTTTTTCATATTAGTGTAACGCAATTTTATTAATAAGTGTTTCTGAATGAACCCTGGAATATAAATATAAACAAATTTAGCCTTGAGAATGGGCTATTGTTGTCGTTGTAGAATCAATTAAAAAGTAATTTGGTTGCCTTAAATTTGTTGTACGCAGGATAGTTAGGGCAAAGATCGGAATCTTTGCCCGGCGGTAAAACTATGTATTTGGAGTCAAGAAACAGATTGAGTCGCCTCAAGATCAATAGAAGTAAAAGACCTTAATAATACTTACGTTTGTTCAAGATTCCGATCTTAACCAAATATTTATGTATCCATCGATATAAATTTTCACTGCCAATTTCTTATTGTCTTTTCAGAAACTATTTTTTTAATATCTTTCCTTGAAATGCCTAGAGGACATCGAATCACAGATCAACACGCTACTTATTTCTTGACTTGTACTACCGTTGGATGGGTGGATCTTTTTACAAGAAAAGAATGCGTTGATATAATACTTGATTCATTGGCTTTTTGTCAAAAAAATAAAGGATTAGTTA
>JABDLO010000399.1 GCA_013002995.1 Saprospiraceae bacterium
CTCCTGCTCCACCTTTTGAAAATCCTCATTATCCATTACCGGAAGATAAATTTGGTTTTTTTCATAGGGAAGCAATGCTCATGGATCAAGTGCCAGGTGAAAGTTTATACAATGCAATTCCCAATAAAGATGCACAGGAGATCATTAATTTATACCGAAGAGCAAAGAATGATCAGGGATTTCAATTGAAGGACTTTCTTGAGGAACATTTTGAATTGGGAGAGGTAAAAGAATTTGAATTTGAGCCTGATGATTATGACAATATCAAAGAATATGCCGCAGGGGTATTAGAGGCGATGAAGAGATCGGCTGATCCTGTACAGAAAGAAGGATCTGCTATCATTCCCCTTCCTCATCCATATATTGTTAATGAATTATCACATTCATATATAAACTATTGGCATTCCTACTTTACCATGCTTGGATTAAAGACATTGGGAGAAGTAGAGACCATGCAGCATATGGTTGATAATTATGCCCACTTAATTGATCTGATAGGACATGTGCCTTACAGTAACCGCACTTATAATACGTCGCGTTCACAACCACCTTTTTTTACCATGATGGTAGAACTACTGGGTGAATCTACTGGTGAAAATCTGATCGGTAAATATTTGCCTCAAATCGAGCGGGAATACCAATACTGGATGAAAATGAGTGATGTGGTTAATGAAGAGAATATAGATAGCCTGAAAGCGGTTAAAATCGGTGATCAGATCCTAAACAGGTATCGAGATGAAAATATCTGGCCTCGTCCGGAACAATATGTAAATGATATTTCAATGGCGTCTAATGTGGATTGGCGACCTAATTGGGAAGTATTTAGAGATATGAGGAGTGCATCTGAATCAGGATGGAATTTTACGGCAAGATGGTTTGATGGCAGGTGGAGAAATACCATAAATAATGCACATATACTTCCTGTAGAACTGAATACACTGATCTATCATATGGAGGATGTACTTGCGGAAGCTTATGATCAGGAAGGAGACTCATCTAAAGCTCAAAAATTCAGAACGGCAGCTGATACCCGGAAAGAAGCCATTAACATCCTTTTCTGGGACGAGGAGCGTGGCATATATGATGATTATGACTATGAAAAAGATACCCTGCGTGATAAGCCATCTATGGCGATGATGTATCCGTTATATTTTGGATTGGCGACTCAGGAACAAGCAGATTCTGTAATTGCTTTTGCAAAAAAAGAAATGGTTTCCAAGGGAGGGTTTACTTCTTCCGCTATTGATACCCGTCAACGTTGGGATTATCCGGAAGGATGGCCTCATGTCCAATGGATCGGTGTAAAGGCTTTGGAGCGATATGGATATCAGGAAGATGCCACAGAAATTGCAGGAGATTGGATAGAATTGAATGAAAGAATATACGAGGATTTTGAAAGATTTCTTGAGTATTATAATGTAGTATCTCCGGGAGATATTGAAATATATGATAATTACCCCATCGGATATGGAGCGACCATAGGGGTTTATCTTGATTTCAAAGAGTATGTAAAATAAAAAACCCCTTGATAAAGTAACCAAGGGGGTTTCATAGATAGTTGAATTCTCACTAGTTCTGGATCATATGGACATCGACTTGTGGATAAGGTATTCCGATGCCTGCTTTGTCCAATTGTTTTTTAACGTGTTCATTCATATAGAAATAAACATCCCAGTAATGTTCACTGTTGCAGAATGGCCTTGTCGCCAGATTAACTGAGTTATCTCCAAGTTCTGCAACGACTACTCCCTGAGCAGGATCATTCAATACATGTGGGCAATCTTTTCCTACACCCAAAATTATTGCTCTTGCCTCGTCAATACTGGCATTGTAGTCTATGCCAAATGTTAACTCAACACCCACAGTACCTTGTCCTGATATATTGGTGATGGTATTTCCGGTAACATTGCTATTGGCAATAATGATTCTTTTATTGTCAAGTGTAGCCAGCGTGGTATTAAATGCATTGATGGCTTCTACTTTGCCGGTTTCACCCCCTCCAATGGTCACAATATCTTCGACCTTAAATGGTTTAAAAATCATCAACATCACTCCACTGGCCAGGTGACCGATGCTGCCATTGAGGGCCATTCCTATACCTACCATTAAGGCTGCAAGTATTGCAAGGAAAGAAGTAGTATCTACTCCAAATTGTCCTGCAACAGATAGCAATAACATCACCTTCATTGCAATACTCGCCAGAGATGCAAGGAAATTGGATAAGGTATCGTCCATGCCACGATGCTTCATGACACGTTTTAAGTAACCAATGATTTTAGAAATGATCCAAAATCCAATGATAAGGGTCAACAATGCCATCAATACCTTCGGCGCATAGGCAATGGCCATATCCATAATTTTTTGTACTGTATCACTATTCATTTTCCAAAAATATTTTTTGTTTTAAAATTTCAACATAGGTTTTGACGACTGTTCATCTCCTGAGGTCACAATAGTATGCTATCATTTTCAACATAATTTTAAACATCAATGGACTTAAGATAGTCGTAACTTATTTTTACACTTTCAAGAGGTTTGTGATTCCTGCATACATCTTGTTCGACATAGAAATATTTCATTCCTGAATCTTTTGCTTTTTTGAATATTTCAATCCAATTAATGACTCCATTTCCCACTTCAGTAAAGAATTGATCTTCACTGTCTTCCATGTCTTTCACATGCCAGAGCGGGAATCGACCTTTGTGGTTTTCAAAATACGTTAAAGGATCTTTTCCGGCCTTGGTTATCCAATACAAGTCAAGCTCATAGTTTACAATTGAAGGATCTGTTTCAGCAAGTAAAAGATCATATGGGACAACACCATCAATTTCCTGAAATTCAATAGCATGATTGTGAAACGCGAACCCTATACCATATTCTTTAGCCTTCTCACCACATCGGTTAAATAGTTCTGCAATTTCTTTGAATTTATCCAGGCTGGCAGTCTCTTCCCTGGAAAGGTATGCACAGACAAAATGCTTCTGCCCCATATATGCGGCGTCTTCACAAGCCGCTTCCCAATCATTGATCATCGTTCTTTTCAGAGATGGATTTCCGTATCCTGTTGAGGTGTGTCCACTATTCATTACCAAACCGTGATCATTAAGGACCATCTTATACTCATCTTTGGTCATCCCATAAAACTTCCCTTCATGATATCCGGCACATTCCATATCGATATATCCTATTTCAGCCAGGGTTTTAAGGGTACCAATAGGATCTTTCTGCATATCATCTCTGACCGTGTATAACTGTATCCCATAATGTGATTTTCCATCTAAAACAGATTTTAAAACCTCCGATTTATACTTCATTGAGAGTAATGAAGCCGTTGATAGTAGTCCGGTGTTTTTTATGAATTGTCGCCTGATCATTGTGATGTTTCTTTTAGGCCGATGAAGATAAATAATTATCAGGATACGATTAAAGTATTGATGGTATCATAGGGGCTTTAATGCTCAAGAAATTCAAGTTGCACGCGGGGACGCGTGCAACAACCTACTCCGTTATGTTGCGCGTCCTCGCGCAACATTGATCATTTCTTCTCTTTTCTAATTGACATAAAGTCGTGTCTATTATATGAGATAGTAGAAAGTTTCTATTTTCAGGCACCAATCAACTTTTCTGTTATGCATATTCTGGATATCCTGGTCATCATCGTATATTCCGTTGGTCTTTTGGGCCTTGGTTATTTATTCAAAAACCAAAAGGATAAAAAGGACTTTTTTCTGGGAGGAAGGAGTTTTGGTTGGTTTGAGATGGGCCTAAGTACAATGGCTTCACAATTATCAGCCATCAGTTTTATTTCTGCTGCGGCTTTTGTTGGGCTCAAGGCAAATGGGGGAATGCAATGGCTGACGTTTGAATTTGCAGTACCTCTGGCGATGATATTCCTGATTGTGGTGATCATTCCTCCTTTATACAATGCGGGTGTGGTGTCAGTTTATGCTATTCTAGATAAGAGATTTGGGGAAAGCACGCGAGTTCTGTTAAGTGCTGTATTTCAATTCAGCCGGGCTTTTGCAACAGGAATTATGATTTATACTGTTGCCCTGGTATTATCAGCGGTGATGGAGATACCCCAATGGCAGACCATTCTATTATCGGGAGTTATTACCATTATATACTCTTATCAGGGTGGTATGAAAGCGGTAGTCTGGGGGGATGTTATTCAGATGATCATCCTTTTTCTAGGAATCATCATCTGTATTTTTTATGGACTGAAGGTGCAAGGAGGATGGGGAAATTTTGTCAGCACTATGGATACCGGACGCCTCAGTGCTGTGGATTATAACTGGGGAGTGGGTGAAGGCCAGGAATTTGGATTCTGGCCAATGATCATTGGGGGATTTTTCTTGTATATATCCTATTATGGATGTGACCAGAGTCAGGCTCAAAGATCACTTTCAGGACGAAACCTCAAGCAGGTGAGACAAGCACTGATGTTTAATGGGCTTTTTAGATTTCCAATCACATTTTGCTACTGCCTGATGGGATTGATCATAGGTACATTTGCCATGAGCAATCCGGAATTCATGGCCAGGATTCCGGCTGAAAAACCGGATTATATGATACCGGTATTCATTCTGGATTATCTGCCGGTGGGTATTGTCGGATTGTTATTGGTAGCCATTCTTGCTGCGGCGATGTCTTCTTTGAGCTCTGCCATTAATAGCCTTAGTGCAGCAACAGTAGAAGATTTTATTTCCAGGAACAAGGATCTAGATCCGGAGATGAGTATGAAATGGTCTAAGAGAATGACACTGATCTGGGGAGTTGTCTGTATCATCCTTGCTTTTACAGCGGGAAATATTGCTGATACGGTAATCGAAGCCATAAATAAGGTGGGAAGTGCTTTCTATGGGCCTATTGTGGCTACATTCTTATTGGCTATTCTTGGTAAGAAGACGCATACGCTTTCTGTCAATATAGGCTTACTGACGGGAGTAGGAATCAATGTCTTTATCTGGCTTTCTGGGATTCCGATATTCTGGATTTGGTGGAATATGATCGGTGCGGTTGTCACTTTTTTAGTTGCGGCCATTGTCAATTCTCTAGTTAAAAGAGAGAGTAAGGTCTATGACCTGCTCAAAGATTATGAAATCACATTTATAAGGAAGGAAACGCTTATACTTGTTGGGTTTTTTGTTTTATTAATATTGTTTACCATTAACCTTGGAAGTATCATAGGTTAAAAAAGGAATAAATATGAAAAGGACTATTGCCGGTGTTATGAATTGGGGAGCATGGGGGGCCAAACTCCACAAGGATGATTTGAAAGAATTGATTACATCCTGTATTGAAGGTGGGGTAAAGACTTTTGATCACGCTGATATCTATGGTGGATATACTACAGAAAAAGATTGGGGAGAAGCATGGGGAGAATTGGATATACCACGGGAGCAGGTAGAAGTCATTTCTAAGTGTGCGATATGTATCCCTTGTGATGAAAGGCCTCATTATAATATCAAGCATTACAATCACAGTTCACAACACATTATTGAATCTGTACATCGATCTATTGAGAACCTTCAATGTGACTACCTGGATGAAGTTTTAATTCATCGTCCAAGCCCGTTGATGGATCCACAAGAAATAGGAACAGCTATTGAGAAGCTGAAGAAGGAAAGATTAATCAGAAGATGCGGAGTATCCAATTTTACGATTTCTCAAATGGAGCTACTACGCACAGAATTAGAAATTCATTCCAATCAGATTGAAATCTCACTAGATCATATGGATGGCATGCATGACGGCACCATTGACTATTGTATGACTCATGGCATCGAAGTACAGGCCTGGTCTCCACTTGGTGGAGGAACTTTATTCAAGCCTTCATCAGATGTGAGAATTGTCAAGCTCAGGAGTCGATTGAACCAGGTTGCTGAAAAATATGGCTGGACCCTGGATCAAATGGCCTACCTTTTCTTACTTCATCATCCTGCCAGGATCAGACCTGTAACCGGAAGCAGTAAATGGGCAAGAATTAAAGTTGCTGCAGAAGCAGAAGACATCTCCATATCAGATGAACAATGGTATGAAATATGGACAGCAGCTCAAGGCAACGAAGTTCCCTGATCATCTGGATTCCATTATTCCGGCCGTAACAATGTATTTCATATGATTGGTGGCATTCACATTGAGAGGAATGATGTTTTCTTTGGGCACAAGAAATAAATTACCTGAAAAATTGTAAGAGTGAGGAAAATAAACAGCTACCAGTCGCTCATTATCCTTTTCATTATCGAAGCAATCCAGCTCCTGTTGGGTGATGAATCCAAGTTTCATGATTCCGATACTGCTCATTTTTACTGCTACCGGGGAGGAGAACTTCTTATTCTGACCCGTCAAAGCTTTAGTGATGTCTTTCAGTGAAAAATAGATCAGTGATATCAACGGGATCTTGGAAATGTACTTTTCAAATATGGATAGACCCGATCGATCAAAATAAGATTGGGTTAAATATCCAACAAGGATGATACTCAACAGGATACCTGGAAGAATGATAAAGTAAATGGATGATGACAGTACAGTTGATAACCACCGGACCACTTCAACTATAAAATAGATGGTTATGGCGAGGGGTAATAATACCACCAATCCCGAGATAAAATATTTAAAAAGATTGTTCATTCACTCTTACTATGCAAAAACTGTGACAACGCTTGAATTGCCTGGCCTCAATCCATTTAATAGATGATTAGAGAGAGTATAGATACCAAATTCAGAGCCTTCTCATATCAATTTATATTCTTTGTGTACACAAATTTCTATCTTCAGCCAGCAATTAATATCGGTGATTATGTCAGATAAAAAATGGTGGAAAGAAGGTGTGATGTATCAGATTTACCCTCGGAGTTTCCAGGATAGCAATAGAGATGGTATTGGAGATATCAGTGGTATCATCCAGCGGCTAGACTACCTGGAAAGCCTGGGGATTGATATTGTATGGTTGGGCCCGGTATATGAGTCTCCCAATGATGACAATGGGTATGATATCAGCAATTATTACAGGATCCACCCTGAGTTTGGGACGATGGAAGACCTGGAGGAATTGCTGGAAGGATTGCATGACCGAGGCATGAAATTGATCATGGACCTGGTGGTCAATCACTCTTCAGATGAACATAAGTGGTTCCAGGAATCGCGAAAGTCTAAAGACAATTCATACAGAGATTTTTATCACTGGAGACCTCCGGCTGCTGATGGAGGTCCACCTTATAACTGGAAAGCATTCTTCGGTGGGGATGCATGGGAATACGATGATTTGACTGGGGAGTATTACCTACACCTTTTTACCAAAAAACAACCGGATCTGAATTGGGAAAACCCAAAGCTCCGTGAAGAGATCTATAAAATGATGCGATTCTGGCTGGATAAAGGAGTCGATGGCTTCAGGATGGATGTAATTTCCCTGATTTCCAAGCCAGAAGAGTTTGAGAATATACCTAATGATAATCTGATGTATGCGGTGTACAATGTATATGCAAATGGTCCCCGAGTACATCAATATCTACAGGAAATGAATAGGAAGGTGTTAAGTAAGTACGATATCATGACAGTGGGTGAAGGACCTGGTATCAGCAAGGAGATTGCCAATGATTACATCGGTAAGGATCGCAATGAATTGAATATGATCTTTCAGTTGGACCTGATGTTTCTGGATAACGGAGCTGGAGGAAAGTTTGATCCCAGAGAGATTACACTTAAGGAATTTAAGTCTTTATTCGTCGATTGGGATAAAGCATTGGGTGATGATGGGTGGAATAATGTATTCCTGGATAATCACGATTTTCCACGGATGGTATCCAGATGGGGAAATGATGGAGAACATAGAGAAGCTTCAGCCAAATTGCTGCTTATGTTTCTGCTGACAATGCGAGGGACACCTTGTATTTATATGGGCAGTGAAATCGGGATGACCAATGTGGCTTTTGATGACCCTGATGATTACAGGGATATTGAGACGGTTAATTATTTCAGAAATACAAAAGCATTCGGAGGAGACATGAATCATGCGATGAAGATGGTACACGTTCAAGGCCGTGACAATGTCAGGGTTCCGATGCAGTGGGATAATAGAATTAATGCAGGGTTTACAGATGGGGAGCCGTGGATTAAGATAAATCCCAACTATGAGGATATCAATGTTATGAGTGAAGAAGAAAAGGAAAGGTCTATTCTCGAGTTTTTCAGAATTCTGATTCAATGGAGGAAAAGAGATGAAGTACTGCAATATGGATCTTATAAAGATCTTGATCCGGACCATTCTAAGCTATTTTTATATAAAAGAGAATTAAATGGTAAAGAAAGGTGGGTGTGTTTAAATTTTTCTGACGAAGAATCAGACATTCCTAGAGAAATCAAGGGTAAAAGGATCATTCTCAATAATTATAGGGAGATAGGAGATCTTTTAAAACCCTGGCAGGCCGTATTATTGAAATAAGTCTTGATTTAGAACTAGACTTGATGCCATTATATGTAAGAGGGTATACAAATACCCTCCTAAATTGTATTATGGTCTAGTGACTTATATCCAGTTTCAGTGTCTTATAGTTGAGAAATAAAACTAGATATGAAACTTGGACTATTTATGTCCCTATTCCTGGGGACTATTATGGGAATACATGCCCAAAGCTATACTGTGGATTGGAGTAAGGCCCCGGTAGCAAATAATACAAGCACACAGACATTTACCAATGTTAATTTATCAGGAGTTGATATGACAGTAACATTATCTGATGTTATGAATGAAGTCAATCAACCTGTTCAACCCCCATTTCAGGGATATATTAATGGTGGTCATGTACTGAGGATTTGGAAGACTTCAAGCCCTTCTGTAGTAACTGTTACCATTTCATTCTCTGAGCCTATTGAATTGGAAGAATTTGGATTTGGAGGAATCAGGAAATATAGTGCCAATGAAGATCAGGGGACTTTTACCTGGTATGATGGCCCTTCCGGAACTGGTAATGTTGTACAACCTTCTAATCCCAACAGTACAGATGTTGTCAATTTTGATATACTAGAAAATCTTGACCCATCCATAACCTGTACTGAAATGGACGGAAGCGTAGCAGGAGGATCCACAGGAGATGGAAGTATCACTTACAACGCAGGAACTTACCAGATAAGAGGAATAACTCAATCTTGTGGTACCGATTGCGGAAAAGTATACTACATTTTTAACTATCATAAAGCACAGGTACAAAGTATGGTGTGGCAGGCAACAAGGGTAACCAGTGGAACACCATCACAATACTTGGGAGGAATCAATTTTTCTAAGATCTCTCTTCCATTGGATCTTTTATCGATTGATGCCAAGGCAGATCATTCTGGAAATTTATTGGAATGGACTACCAGCAATGAAATAGGCGTAGAAGGTTTTTATATTGAAAAAAGCAATGCTGATGAGGCAAGCTTTAAGCAAATTGATTTTGTTCCTGCAATAGGATCGACATCCACTTCCAGAGATTATAACTTCATGGATTATACAGCAACTAGCGGAATCACTTATTACAGATTGAAGATGATGGACCTGGATGGAAGGTATGAATATTCACCTGTTGTACAGGTAGAAAACAACAAACTGAAAACAACCATAAAGGCGTGGCCCAATCCTACAACGGACGTCATCAATATTCAATCTCCAAGTGAATTGATCTCCGTAGACTTATATGATTTCATGGGAAGAAAGTTATTGAGCGGAACCAGCCAGAATAATAGAGGGCTACTGGATGTGAGAAACTTTTATTCGGGAGCGTATCTGTTGAAAGTGGTAACAGAGGATGAGGAATTTACTCAGAGGATTCATATTGCAAGGTAAGAGTCTAAATTTTAATTCTTAACATGATTTGTGAGTTTGGATATGTCTCCTCAGCACTTCATATTTTTCCTTCATCATTAATTGTGTTTTGCGCAGGTGAAAATCCTTAACTTGAGTTTGAGTATTCACTGGAAAAAAAGCTGCATGGAATTTTCACGATCAATTAAACTTATAGTTTGTCTTTTAATGGGTTGTATGTTAGCTTGTAATAATAGTGAACAACCATTTGAGTTGATAGAGATAGAAGCTTATGATCTGATACCGGAAGGCATAACCTATGATTCTGAGAATAAAAGTTTCTTTTTATCGGGATTACACAGACATAAAATTGTTGAATACGGACGGTTCTCAGATGAGCTTTCGAACTTTATTGATGAAGCATACGGTGGCTATGGCATGGGAGTAGGGATGAAAGTGGATGAGGATTCCCGAAGGCTGATTACCTTAAGCAGCAACAACACGGATACTTCTTTCTCATCTTCCATTCATTTCTGGAATATGAATGACCCATCTGACCATGAAGTAATTACTAGAAAAGATACTTCTGGCTTTTTTTTCAACGACCTCATCATTGATCGGTCAGGGAATATCATCATCACGGATACAGAAGCATCTCGAGTCTGGATGATCGAAAAAGATGACACTTTACTTCAGGTCATCTATGAAGAAGCTGAATTATATCCCAATGGAATCACCTATGATCCTGAGCGCGATGAAATCTACATCGCCTCCTGGCAAAAAGGAATACTAAGATTGGATCGAGAAAATAAATCTACGCATACCATTCATACAGGTGAGGTGAAAGCATCTCAGGGCATTGATGGATTGTATTATCACGATAATAGTTTAATTAGTATCCAGAATGGATATCAGGATCTTTCACGACACAATATTGTAAGGTTCAGGATGAATGACAATTTTATGGTTTCTTCTACAGATACCCTGGCCATCAACCACTCATCATTCAATATTCCGACAACGGGAGTGGTAGTAGGGGATCGCTTTTATTGCATTGCCAACAGCCAGCTGGATAACCTCAACCAACAGACGAATGAGATCATTGACACTTCAATACTGGATCCTACTTATATACTTGGGATTCCGCTCTCTTCCCATTAGGAATTTGGGCAAGATGATGGACAAAAAATATTTATCATGAAAAATCTTTGTTTCACCCTTTAGGGAGGGGCAAAAACAAAGATTTTGGCTTCCATTTTCAAGTTTACTCTTAGTCCCTAAATCTTGCCAGAAGTTAAAAGCAGGGGAGTTTAAAATTAGCTATTCCAATCCTGCCTTCTTCAGCATAGACTCCAACAGGCACCATTTAGTTAAACTGGATTGAAACAGATTCAACCCAACAAATAAGGTGAACAAAAACCAGAGTTCGTTGACATAATAGCCCAGGGCTACAGATATGATTACAAAGAGTCCGGCTACCAATCTTATAATATCATTGATTTTCATAGTGATTTTCTTTTTTGATTCAGGACAAAAATGAAAATCTTCTTCAACCTATTTTGTAATCTGAGTTACTGAAAAAAATTGAGTTCTCTTTAAAAATCACTATCTTTTTGAAGAATTTAATAACAACACCCCATAAAACAGGTCAACTATGTCATTCCCGGACTTTGACTATTATGATATTCTGGATGCACTAGAAGATCGAAGCTGTGTTCTGTTTTTGGGCCCTGGAATCTATCTTGATGAAGAGAATAAGCTCTTAGAAAAAAAGGTTTGGGAAACCCTGGATGTACATAATTCTGATCATCCGATGATCAAGGCTTTTTATGAAAATGATGGATTCTATCTCTTTAGAGAAGAGAATTATCGGAGGAAGGTAGTCAGGAGGATTAAAAGGATTTATGAGCAGGAATTTCCTGCCACGGATACCATACTTCAAAAATTATCAAGAATTCCATTTCCAGTTGTGTTTAATTTATCTCCTGATAATTTATTGGCAAGAGCATATGATTCTCAACTGCAGAATTACCATTCTGAATTCTATTTTATGGGTCAGCCGTTTAAGGAATTTATACCACCTACGGAAGACAGGACACTGATCTATGGGATGCTGGGAAATCATGAAGAACCTGAAAGTATGGTCATGACCCATAAAGACCTCTTTTCTTACCTGGAATCCATTTTCCAGGGAAAAAGCATGTCCCCTCAGTTGAGGAAGTTGATCCAGGATACAGACACCTTTATATTTCTTGGACTGCCTTTCGAGAAGTGGTACATGCAATTGTTGATGAGGGTGCTTTATCACATCTCTTCCCGCCTTGAGAGAATAGAACAATATGCCGCTATGACGCAAGGTGCGAATCCTAACAGGATATTTAAAGATGAATTTAGGATACAATTTGCCCCAGATCATGCTCAGCAATTCATAGATGAATTGTATAACCTTTGCGATCAACAAGGAAAATTAAAGCCGATTCCTGAAAAAAGTGCTGAACACCACCACAAGCAATTATTGAAAGAGGCATTGAATGCCTTTTCCAGAAACAGGATTTTAAAAGGCATTGATAATGTACGCACAGTGCTGGAATCGTATCCTGAAGCCCAGACGAAATTGAATGAATTGATCTTTCAGCGTTCCAGTTATGAGCAACTCTATGAAAAAGAAGTCAATTCTCTCGCCATGGAAAGTGATAAAATTGCCATGCGACAGACCATTGCCCGATGCATTTCCATGGTAAGTGAAGTACAAAAAATGCTGGGATTATGAGGGAAAAGATGAGGAGATATCCCGGTGGGCGCCCTTTTACGCGTGAAATGTCAGACCTGTTTTATGGTAGGAAAGATGATGTGCTTGAACTACATCGGTTTGTAAGTCTTGAACCGCTTGTGGTGCTTTATGGGAAATCCGGCTTGGGAAAAAGCTCCCTGATCAATGCCGGGTTGATCCCTAAGCTGGAAGAAAATCAACACAATAATTGTGTGCAGTTCCGCTTCAAAGCCTGGGCTGGAGCTTCTTCACAAAGTCCATTGGATAATACTTATGAAAGTCTTTCTGATCTTAAATTGGATAAATCGATCCTCGATAAAATCCTCCCAAGCGACAATAGCTTGTGGAATGTGGTAAAGTCATACCAAGCCGGAAACACAGATGATCGACTGGTTATGATATTTGATCAATTCGAAGAATTGTTTTCTTATCCTTCATCACAGGTTCATGAATTCAAAGAAGAACTGGCAGAGCTACTACGTAATCAGATCCCGAAGCGATATGAAACCATCCTGGATGTGGGTGCCAGTATGAATGAAGATTGGCTCACTGCGGAAGAAGAGGACTTCCTTTATGATCCTTTAAATATCAGGATCCTCTTCATCATCAGATCGGATAAGATGCATTTATTGGATCAGCTTTCAGATTACTTGCCTACGGTCTTGAAGAATAATTATGAATTAAAGGCATTATCAGAAAGTGGTGCCAGGGCTGCCATCATTGAACCTGCCGGGTTGGTTAGTGAAAAATTTATTTCTCCCGTATTTGCCTATGACGATAAAGCTGAAAAAGAAATATTATCCTTTCTTAAAGATGATGAAAACGGTATGGTGGAAGCCATTCAACTTCAGATACTTTGTACCTCATTTGAAGATGGGGTAATAAGCAATGGATGGAAGTTAATAGATGAGGATAAGGTGGGTGATCTAAACTCCATCATTGAGAATTATTACAACAACAAACTCAATACCATTGAAGATCTTTCTACCAGATCCATGGCTTCTAAGTTGATGGAAGATGGATTGGTGGATGTCGCAAGAGAACAAAGGCTTACCCTTCATGAGAGTCAGATTGAAGATCTGTTTAAGGTAGACCAAAAGCTGCTGGATCAATTGGTTGATATTCACCTGTTGCGAAGAGAATTGGATCATGGAGGCGGATTCAATTATGAGTTAAGTCATGATACCTTGGTAGCTCCTGTACTATCTGCTCGTGAAGTGAGACAAAAAATTGAAGCGGAAGAGGAATTAAAGAGACAGCAGGAATTGCTTGCCAAAGAAAGAAAAAAGAGAATTAGAGCCAGGAGGTTTACTATAGGAGCAATATTGCTTGCTCTTTTTTCATTCTGGACCTCATATGAAACAGTTCAAGCCTGGAGTAGTAATAGAAAGTTATTAAGAAATCAGCGCATGCTGACCGCACAAGCTGACTCAATATCTAGAGTTGCCTTAGCTAACGAACAAAAAGCAATAAAGGAGAAAGAGAAGTCTGATTCATTATTGATTATTGCTGATGAGGCTAAGCGAACTGCGGAATCTGAAAAAAGAAATGCAATTGAAGCAAATGAAAGAATGGAAGGTGAACTTGCCAGAAGCAGAAGACTAGAGATAGATTTATTAAAAGGACAGTCTGTGAACAATATTCAATCTTATTTAGAACAGGAAGGGGCTCGTTTTTTTAAAAATCTGGATTTCAGAAATGCTCTTACTTACTGGTCTAATGCTCGATTTTTTGATAAATATGTTGATAGTACAATTGACGAAGATGCAATTAATAAATATGTCCGATCTGTTGACCTTTTTAACAAAGATGAATATAGTCCAATTGAACAAGATGTAATGAATAAATATGTCCGACTGGTTTTTGGGATAGATAAAAAAATTGAGTTGGCTAAACTCGCTTTAAAGATAGAAATGGCTTTTCAGGATGGTGATTTCAATATAAAAGAGTCGGAATATGAAGAATTATTAAAGATTTCCAATATATTCAGACCAGAGATTGATAGATATATAGAAACATTGAGGGCTGATATTGATCTAAGTATTAAAGCTGTTAACCAAGGAATTTATGATACTGATAATAAAACCTTGGTGATACAATCAGAAGAAAATATTAACAGGTTTTCCATTCCTAAAAATTACAATTACCCTGAAGACTTAAGAGGAATCACCATAAGGATAGATAATGCTGAAAGTTTGTTATTAAATAACCTTCCTGAGGATATTAAGGTACTTGCATTAGAAAATAATAAGTTTATTACGAACTTACCTTCTCAAATCACTGAATTATATAAGTTGGAAGAGCTTTCACTTAATGACTTAGAAATTATAGAATTACCTGAAAGCATTGTAAAACTCTATAGTCTACAGAAGTTAAAACTTAGGTCGTTAAAAAACTTGAAGACCTTCCCTCCTCAAATTAATAAACTAAAAAGGTTAAAGGAGCTTTCGCTTAATGATTTAGAAATTACAGAATTGCCAGAAGGTATAGGAGAATTAAAAAGTCTTGAGACATTGGAATTGATAGATTTACCTCAAATAAAAGGCCTACCATCTTCCATACAAGAACTTAAGGATTTAAAAAATCTTTCAGTAATTAGATTACAGAGACTTAGATCAATTCAAGTTGTATGGAAGACGGAACAACTTGAATCGTTGGCATTGGAATCATTAAATGAAATATTGATTTTACCTCTCAATAGTGTAGGAAAATTACAGGGGTTGAAAAACCTATCTCTAAATGGATTAGATAAAATTAGATCAATCCCGGAAAATATGTGGGGATTAGACAGTCTAAAAATACTGGAACTAAAGAATTTAAAAAATCTTGAGAGATTACCATCTTCAATTTGGGAACTAAATGAATTGAAAGAACTTTCACTTAGCGGTCTTGATATAATGATTCTCCCTAAAAATATTTGGGAGATGGAAAATCTTGAGAGGCTGGAACTTAGCAATCTAAAGGGTTTGCCATCTTCAATAGTAAAGCTTAAAAGATTGAAAGAACTAACATTAAGTGGTTTTGATTTGTCGCTATCACTTTTGCTTAGAAAAGGGATTGATATCGACTCATTTCCTATAGATACCAATGAAAGATTCGACTCACAATATCAGGAACTTGTTAATAGAATAGACTCACTTGAAAAAGAAATGGTTGAAAGAATTGGCTCTATTCCAGGAGAATTGAATCCTTTGGATCCATTTTTATTAGAGTCTGAAAGTCTTAGGAAACTAAATTTAGAAAATATTAAAGGTATTGAAACAATTCAATTTTCTAAAGAAATACTTAAAGGAATAAAAGAACTTTCGCTCAAAGATTTAGAAATAGGAAGACCACTTGAATATCTAGGAGAAATGAAAAATTTGGATAAACTTGAATTAGTGAATTTGGAATTAGGTTTTAGAAGTTTTATTAACATAAGAAATTCTTTAAAAGACATAAAGGAATTGAAATATCTTATAATAAGAAATTGTAAGATGGACAAAAGTCGAGAGGAAGAATTAAAAAAGCTATTACCAAAAACGGAAATACTTATTTACAAGTAAGTCGTCTTCCGATACTCATAATGATCTGGGTAATCCGTATTGAAGTGCAAACCCCAACTGAATTAAGTTTCCAAACTTATTCTCCGCTGTACCTGAATATAAGCAGTGGTTGGTGATAATTAGAATTTATATCGGGCTTCCCTCCCTACCTGTCCGTCAGGCAGGTCTTTTCGTAAACTCCAGGCTTCTACCAAAGGCAGACAGGTAGGAATCCCTCAATATTCTTAACCACATTATCGCATTACCGGCCCGCAGCCCTGACCCTTCCGCGTGCCGCTGAAGCTTTAGAGGAGAGACAAAGGGAATCCATCGCATTTTCAAATTCAAAACTTCATTATCACATCACCAAATTCACTGATAAGTAGTTTCCAGGTAACCATAATGCTCCGGATAATCCGTGTTATAATGAAGGCCTCGACTCTCTTTACGCATTTTTGCAGCTCCGGTAACAAGGTAGGCAATGGTGATCAGGTTTCTCAACTCACAGATTTGAGGGGAGACGGTAGTTTCCACATAAAGGTTTTCTGTTTCCCGCCATAGCAAACCCAATCGATCCAGTGCTCGTTTGAGTCTGACATCGGTGCGGACAATCCCTACATAAGTAGACATGATGTCCTTGAGTTCCCTCCAACTCTGGGTTATCAATACCATTTCATTGGGCTCTGTGGTGCCCCTGGCGTTCCAATCCGGAATATGGTTGTTGATTTCCAGGTTATCAATAATGTTCATGACTGCAAGATGGACCCTTTGGCCGAAGACCAATCCTTCCAGCAGTGAATTAGAGGCCAGCCGGTTGGCTCCATGAAGCCCGGAACAAGTACACTCCCCTGCAGCATATAAGTTGCGGATGGAGGTAGCTCCCATCTTATCTACCAGGATGCCTCCGCAGATGTAGTGACAAGCAGGCACCACCGGGATAAAGTCTTTCATCGGATCTATTCCCTGGCTCATACACTTGTCATGGATGTTGGGAAAATGATCATAGAATTTGTCTTTGTCCAGATGGGTACAATCCAGATAGACAAAGTCATCTCCTCGCATCTTCATCTCCTTGTCTATAGCCCTTGCAACTATGTCTCTGGGAGCCAAAGATTTCCTGCGATCATATTTGTGCATGAATTCTTCTCCGTCAGAAGTTCTCAGAATGGCACCGAATCCACGCACTGCTTCAGAAACCAAAAAAGATGGGTTTTCTCCATTGTTGCTGTACAAAGAGGTAGGGTGGAATTGAACAAACTCCATGTTAGCGATGCGGCCCTTAGCCCGGTACATCATGGCAATGCCATCGCCGGTTGCTATGACCGGATTGGTAGTACTTTTATACACTTGCCCCGCACCACCGGTGCACATCACGGTCACTTTGGCAAGAATGGTCTCAATGTCCTTAGTGTCGTAATTGAGGGCATAACATCCATAACACTCTACTCCCGGGGTTAACCGGGTTACATTTCTTCCCATATGATGCTGAGTCAGGATGTCTATGGCAAAGAAATGCTCCAGAACTTCAATGTTGTCATAAGTTTTTACCTTTTCAGAGAGAGCACGCTGAATTTCCCATCCGGTGATATCCTTGTAGTGGAGGATGCGATTCTCAGAATGCCCACCTTCTCTTCCCAGCCTGTAATCACCATCGGCTTCTTTATCAAAATTAGCTCCCCATTCGATGATCTCTCTTACGCGCTCTGGCCCTTCTTCGACCACAATTTTTACAACTTCAGGATCACAAAGCCCATCACCGGCATCCAAAGTGTCGGCGATATGTTTTTCGTAATTATCAATATCTGCGTCCCAAACAGCGGCAATTCCTCCCTGGGCATAAGTGGTGTTGGATTCCTGCCGATTGGATTTAGTCAACATGGTGATTTTAAGGTCAGGTCGTTTTTCAGCCATGTTGATGGCAAACGAGTTTCCGGCCACACCGGCACCAATTACGAGAATATCACACTGAATCATAAAAATGAATTATACTTACTGAATTATTAAAGCTCAAGGTATTCAATTGAATTCAGATCCCAAAAGTTTAAATATTCTATTACTGGAACCATTTTATGGTGGAAGCCATAAACAATGGGCCGATGGATTGGTAAAACATTCTCGGAATAAGATCCATATTTCGAGTTTGCCGGACCGACATTGGAAATGGCGAATGCATGGAAGTGCCCTCACCTTTGCCGAAAGGCATAAAGAAGACATCAAAGAATATGACCTTGTCCTGGTCACCGACTTATGTGACGTTGCAGCATTAAGAGGATTGCTTAAAATTGAGGTTCCGGTCATCCTTTATTTTCATGAGAACCAACTGGCCTATCCGTGGTCACCAACTGATGAAGATGTACAATTGAAGAGAGACAGACATTATATATGGATCAACTTTACATCTGCGATGGCTGCTGATTACTGCTGGTTCAATTCTGCTTATAATAAGGATAGTTTCTTAATAGGCCTTCCAAAGTTTTTGAAAGCCTTTCCGGATCAAAATCGGTTTGATTTGAATCTAATTGAAGAAAAGTCTATGGTCATGCCACTTGGTCTTGAATTGCCATTGTTGAGAGAAAATATCGAACTTAAAGAATTAAATAACCCCCCAGTAATTCTTTGGAATCACAGGTGGGAATATGACAAGAATCCAGAACTATTCTTTAATATACTCTTTCGATTGAAAGATGAAGGCGTAGAATTTAAAACGGTGGTTTTAGGTGAAAAATCAACGAAATATCCACAGATATTTGATGAAGCAAAATTAAAACTTGCTGATCGGATCATCCATTTCGGTTATGTAGAAAGCAAGGATAAGTACCATCAACTCCTCAAGAATTGTGATATATATCCAGTTACCAATAGACAGGATTTCTTTGGAATTAGTGTAATGGAGGCTATATCGGCAGGAGTTGTACCATTACTTCCCAGTAATATGGTATATTCAGAACACTTTGATCCGGAGGAATATTCTATGATTTATTACCTGGAATATGAAGAATTATATGTTAAGCTGAAAAACATGCTCATTGAAAGACCACAATATCACTTATTGAGTGAAGCCTCAAAATACCAATGGGACAAAATGATAAAGATTTATGATGATGCTTTAATTAATATAGTGTTGTCTTAATTTAACTAATGATGATAATTTTGCTTCGTTCTTTAAGTGCTGAGATAGAAAAGATGACAAGCATCAGACTGAGAATAATAATCCCCCAGGTGCCCATTGTAGGAATACCGTGGGATGATAGGACTATGACTTGAACATTAGCAAAATCAGCTTCACAAGCAACATTCGCAGGAGTATTGAAGGTGAAAATTCCTGATTCATCTACGCTGGGATCAAATAAACCATTCCCACTCAAAGGAGCCGGATTCCAAGTTCCAAGTGGATTCGGGTTCATACCAAGTTTATCGAATAGGTCAAAAGGAGGATCATTTTCAAATACAGTTACTATTGCTGATTGACCGGCCTGAAAAGGCTTGTAAGTGGTAATCATTATTGAAACAGATTGTGGAGGACATTCATCTGTGCCATCGACGTTATAAGTAAACATTCCCTCGCCGTCATCCAGCGGTGCATACATATTGTCATTACTATTTAAAGTAGGAATCCAGTATCCATCAGGGCTTACATTATCTCCTAAGAAAGTCGTTAAATCCATAGGACTATCAGAATCACATACTTCAATTGATGTGTTTGTACCTATAAAGGGTGCTTCATAAACATTGACCTCTACTTCAAGAATAAGATCAGCGCAAGGAGCTTCACCCGGAATGGTATAATAATAAGTGCCTCCTGCCTGGACGCCTGGATCAAAGGTTCCTATATGGTTATCTTCTAATTCTTCCGGGCCTGACCAGGTACCTGATGTACCCGGATCTCCGATCAAAGAATACAAGCTAACGGGATCGTGTATATGGCATACGGTGAGGGAAGCATTGTTACCACCTGTCAGGGCTTGATTGATGTTCACCGTTACAGTTGCTGTCTCTGTATTACACCCCTGAATACTAAAAGAATAAGTGTATTGACCTGCACCGTCCAGATTGGGATCAAATACATTGGAACCGCTATTTAAAGCAGGGGTCCATTCTCCTCCTCCATCCGGATTACCACCCAATTGATCGATTAGATTAAATGGTTCAGCATTACTGCAGATGGTGATTTCGTTATCCAGTCCAGGGTCGGGAACATCTGAAACAGAAACCATAACTGTTGCAGAACTATTGCCGCACGGAGTATCACCTGTTACCGTATATGTGTAGGTGCCTGGAATATCAACCATAGGATCAAAGAAACCTTCTACCATGGTAGCTGGTGCCCAACTACCACCTGAATCTGGCATTCCTCCTAGTCCACTGATTAATGCCCTCGACATGGTTTCATTGTCGCAGAAGCTCAAAGACCCATTAGTTCCTGCCGAAGGAAATTGAATGATCTGTACTTGAACATCGGCAGTATCATTGTCGCATCCACCTGATCCTAATACAATATATTGATACAATCCGGCATCATTGCTTGAAGGATCGAATGTACCTTGATCACTATTAGATAATAAAGAAGGACCGATCCACGTACCACCCATCGGAGGTGGGCCTCCCAGATAATCGATAAGATTTACACCATTACCATTAGAACAAAGGTCCACAGAACCATCGATTCCGGCATTGGGTGCAGGGGTAATATTTATAGTTACAATAGATGTAAAATTACATCCTTGATTTCCTCCGTTATCGGCAGTATACTCAAATGTTGACGTTGTAGCTCCTACGGCTGATTGATAAGTTCCATTCATTGCATCAAAGCTTCCGCCCATGCCCGACATCCTTGACCAGCTTCCTCCGGGATCAGCATCAGATAATAAAGAATAGAGATCGATTACTCCGCTATCATTTTCACAAATAGATGTATCACGACCCATTCCTGCTCTCGGACAACATCCAATGATCACCTCGTAAGACCTGTTACCTGTGCTCTGACTGCATACCAGCAAGTCAAAAAATCCGTCAGTAAATGTCAATGTGTTTACATCAAATTGGAAAACATCACCTTGAGATGATGTAGTACCATCAGGCATAAAACAATCCATTTCAGATACTGATGAATTCAGGTAATAATCTGTTTTTTCTGTGGCTTGTGGGTCAACTGTAACGCCTACACAATTGATTAGAGCATCTTGTCTGAATCTTATGATTGCACAACCGGTGGCGCCATTGGGTGGGTTTCCTATTGTTCCATTGTTGCCTCCATAAGGTCCACAAGCAGAGCACATGTCAGATAGATTGATGCTTACTTTATCATTGAATAAATCATCAGGTACTATGGCACTGTCACAATTGACTAGTTGTGAAAAAAGCGTCGATTGGACAATACCCAACAATAGTATACACAGAGATAGTTTTTTAAAGGAGTTCATTGCATTCAAGCTTCGATGATCTAATTCACTCATACTACAGCACATTAAACCAAAGACAACAATTATGCCAAAACTTTATAAATCAATATGTTATGAATGTTAATAAAAAATAATATTATAATTATTAATTATTGCCTACTTTTAATGTAATGAGGATCGGTGTAAATACAAGATTATTATTGCCCGGCACCCTGGAAGGTATAGGTAGGTTTACCCATGAGGTTTTAAAAAGGATGGTAAAGCAAAATCCAGAAGATGAATTTTATTTTTTCTTCGATAGGAGTTGTGAAGAAAAATACCTGTATGATGATAACGTGACACCGGTGATACTAGGTCCTCAAAGCAGACACCCGGTATTGTGGTATTGGTGGTTTGAGAAAAGTGTGAGCAAAGCGTTAATCCAGAATAAAATTGATGTATTTTTTACTCCGGAGTTGTATTGTTGCTTATCTGTAGATACACCCACGCTAATGATCATTCATGATCTGGCTTATGCTCATTATCCAAGGCATATTCCTTTTTCTCATCGCACTTACCTGGAGCATTTTGTACCTCGCTTTATAAAAAGGGCTGACAAAATTGGTTGCGTATCCCAGGCTACAAAGGATGATGTTAAGACCAGATTTTCGGTTGATGAGGAAAAGCTTTTTGTATCCTATAATGGACCTACTCCCGGGTTTAAACCATTGAATAATGATGAGCGGTCAAAAGTCCGAGATGAGATTTCAGATGGATGCCCTTATTTTGTCTACATCGGATCGATGCACCCCAGGAAAAACATTGGGCGGCTGATTTTAGCTTACGATCAATTCAGGGAAAAGAACCCTTCCTTAAATCATAAACTGATCCTCATTGGAAGGTTGGCCTGGAAGGCAGGTAGGATTAAAGAAGCATATGATAACCGTCCATATAAGGAAGACATATTACC
>JABDLO010000416.1 GCA_013002995.1 Saprospiraceae bacterium
ATATTTAAGCTCATAAGTATCTTTCCTGAAGCATCTGTAACAATCATTTGATTAATTTGAGCTTGCCCTGAGATTTCATAAACCAATAATCCACTGGATGCTGGTAGGATATTAAAAGGTAAGTGAAGGATTTTATCAGTAACATCACAGCTCGACGCTGCAAATTTTATATCTGAATAAGAATATGTTGCATCCAGATCTACCATCTTAAGGCGGTAGTATGTGTCATCTGAAGGCAATAGATCTTCATAAGTATATCCGGAAGATCTTAAATCTCCAGCTGTACGAACAGATCCAACAGTGATAAAATGCTTTCCATCAATGCTTTTCTCAACTTCAAAGTGACTAAAGTTCCTTTCTGAAGAAGCACTCCAAGTTAAAGTGTTGGAGCACTCATTAGCCTTAACAGAAAAAGAGGAGAGCATTACCGGAGGCGAACTTTCATTTAAAGAAAAATATCCTGAAAAATTTACAATCCATTCCAAAGTTATATACGACCGCATAAAGGGTATAGAAATACTACTCAATGCAGTACTACTATCATTTTGTATACTTTCCTCTTGACTGTTAACCTGATTATTGCTCTGAGCAAATAAACCATCACTAATACCTGAAAACATAATAACCATCAATGACATCATCATTAATACACGCCTCATTTTCTTTAAATTTGATTACCTTAAATAAAATATAACCCTCATCATTGCTGATGAAAATAAATAAATACATAGAATTTAATCTGGAATCATCAGGATCTACACTCTGTTCTAAAACGCTCTCGACGATCCGATCAACAGGAAGGACAATTCAATACTATTAAATAGAAATCAAATTTCCTGCCGAAATTTAAAACACACACTCAAACGAAAATTTCAATTTTCGGTAGGATAAATATGTATGAAATCATGGAATACATTGAATAAATTCATCACATATCTCAAAAATGTAATTTAAACGTCATTTTCTTCTGTTTCATTTCATGATAACTTTATATGATCTATATCAGCATTTCTCCAATACTTTATCAATCTTTATAGTATCATCATATTTATAGATTTGCACCTTCAAGAAAAATCAAGAAAATTATGGCCGATAGTAGACGGGCATCATCGCGTAAACTAAAGACATTTGAAAGGAGGGTTGAAATACAGACCCGGATCATCCAGTTCCTTTCAAGTATTCTGCTGGGACTATTATTCACACATTTACTGAGTAATGATCAATTTGCCACTGCTCAGAATTATGTACTTTTCTTAATATTCTTTTCCATTGGACTTTGGGTGACTGAAGCCATCCCACCATTTGCTGTGGGAATTATGATAGTAGGCTTTTTGGTCTTTTTTCTGGGACAACCCGAAATCGCCCAAGAATCAGGAATTAAAGTTGAGGAATTTGTAAATACGTGGTCCAATAGTGTTATATGGTTGTTGCTGGGTGGATTCTTTCTGGCAGAAGGAATGAGAAAGACGGGATTGGACTTTGATATTTTTAAGACGGTAATGTCCAGATTCAGCAATAATCCCAGGATACTATTGCTGGCATTAATGCTAGGAACAGCCATAGCATCCATGGTTATGTCCAATACAGCCACTACAGCAATGATGCTAGCTGCTATAGCTCCGGTTATTCATCAAATAGGTCAGGACAGTAAGTTTTCTAAATCTGTACTACTAGGAATTCCGGCTGCGGCTTCGATTGGAGGTATGGGAACGATCATTGGTTCTCCTCCTAATGCCATTGCAGTAGATACCATTAATAGAATTGAAGGTCTGCCCTTTCAAGTAGGATTCTTTGAGTGGATGATCTTTGGTACTCCAGTTGCCATATTATTAACCATCTTTTTCTGGTTCATTCTTAACAGAAAATACCCTCCTGAAAATGTAAAGATTAATCTTCAGGAATTAGAAGAACAACATCAGACTGATGACGACCATAGGATTAAAGAAGAAAGAAAGACAAGAAAGTCCATCGTATTAGGAGTCATGATGGTTACAGTTTTATTATGGTTAACAGATGGTTTTCATCCAATTCCTATGGCAGCTGTATCAGGAATACCTATCATTATTTTTACCATGGTGAGTATAATAAGCAGTGATGATGTCAGACAACTACCTTGGGATACACTTATGTTGGTTGCCGGTGGATTGTCATTGGGATTGGCCATTCAGGAAACAGGATTAGCAGACTACTTCATTGACCAATTGAAGAATGTGAATTTTTCAGGTGTAATCATGTTGGTGATATTTGCTGTGGTTACAGTTGTTGCATCTAATATCATGAGTAATACTGCTGCTGCAGCAATATTAATTCCAGCTGCAGGATTATGGGGAGGACTTAATCCGGCACTATTCCCTACCGTTATCGGCTTATGTGCTTCCTGTGCTTTATTCTTACCTGTATCAACTCCACCTAATGCCATTGCCTATTCTACAGGTATGGTGGGGCAATCTGAATTTAGGCTAGGAGGCGTCGTCATAGGAATCTCAGGTCCAATATTGATCATTTTATGGATGTCAGGAATGATGATGGTTATGTCTTAAAGAAGGAAGGAAATTGTATTTTTGGTAAAAAGGTTATGGTAATTAATGACCTTATCAACTTAAGACAATCTCTTCATCAGCATCCTGAGCTATCAGGTCAGGAGCATGCAACTGCAGCCAGGATTAGTGAATACTTCAAGCACTTAAACAATTGCCAGGTTGATCCAAATATTGGTGGTCATGGAGTGGTGATTACCTTTGATTCCAGAAAGGATGGTCTTCACCTTGCATTTAGATGTGAACTGGATGCTCTTCCAATACATGAAGTAAATGAGATATCATATCGCTCTAGGGCAAATGGAATTTCTCATAAATGTGGACATGATGGCCATATGGCCATCATCACCGGATTAGGAATGTGGCTCAATGATAATCTCCCGCCAACCGGAAAAGTATCATTGATTTATCAGCCGGCCGAAGAAATTGGAATAGGTGCAAGGGCAATGCTTGAAGATCCGAATTGGATAATTGAACCTGATGAGGTATATGCTCTTCACAACCTTCCCGGGTATCCAATGCATCAAATATTGTACTTTCCAGGCCAGATAACACCCACTGTATTGAGTATGGCGATAAGGTTAAAAGGGATCACCTCTCATGCTTCTGAACCTCAAAAAGGAAATAATCCCACCATTGCCATCAGTAAGATCGCACTTGAAGTAGATAAGTTGAATAATATCAATAAGAGCGATCCCACATATAGATTGATAACGCCAGTTCATATGTACATAGGCACAAAGGATTATGGAATCTCACCAGGTTCAGGAGAGATACATTTTACTATGAGGACTCATGACCAGTTGAACATGGATATACTGGTTTCTGATATAACAGATATTATAGAATTGAAATGTCAAAATCATGGATTGGACCATTCAATTACATATTCAGATTTCTTCCCAAGTGTTGAAAACAACAATACCTGTTTGGAGAAATTAAATAGAGCTTGTACTACTTTAAATTATTCCATCTTTAAACTTGATCAACCTTTACCCTTTGGAGAGGATTTCGGTTTTATTGCTCGGAAATATAAAGGTATCTTATTCGGATTAGGGTCAGGTGTTGAAACGCCACCACTGCATCATGAAACATATGATTTTCCAGACAAACTTATAGAGACTGGAATCAATATTTTTAAGTCCATCATTACCTCTTCATTAAAAAAATGATCTTTTATGTCAATTATTAAAATTAATGGTTGCGATTATTACTTTGAAATACACGGTGAAGGATCTGAAACCATCATCTTATCTCATGGATTGTTGTGGAGCTCTAAAATGTTCCATAAACAAGTAGCAGCATTGAAGTCAAAATATCGAATTTTAACATACGATCACAGAGGCCAAGGAAGATCAGAAGTGACTTCATCAGGATATGGTATGGATCAATTATACACGGACGCGGTAGAACTCATCGAAGAATTGCAGGCAGGCCCTATACATTTCGGTGGATTGTCTATGGGAGGATTTGTAGGAATCAGACTTGCAGCAAGAAGGCCTGACCTTGTGAAATCCTTGATCTTAATGGAGACATCAGCTCAACCAGAACCCAACACGTTCAAATATCAATTACTGAAAAATATCGTAAAATTATTAGGTGTAAAAAGTGTTGCCGGGCCAGTAATGAAGATTATGTTCGGTGATGCTTTTCTAAGTGATCCTTCCAGAGAAGATGAAAGAGAGTTATGGAAAAATGAATTGACAAGTAACAAGAAGTCTATTGTCAAAGCGGTGGATGGCGTCATTTCCCGTAAAGGAGTGGAAAATGAGCTACAAGACATAAAATGCCCTACCCTCATCCTTGTAGGAGACCAGGATAAAGCAACTATCCCGGAGAAAGCAGAATTTATGCACAAAAACATATCAAATTCTGAACTTAAATACATTAAAAATGCCGGTCACACAGCCTGTATTGAAGAACCTGAACAATACAATAATGCCATCATTGAATTCCTAGCTTCAGTAAAATGAATTATCAAATCATCGATGCTGACTCAACTCACCTGGAAGATATCACCAGGATATACAATCAGAACCTTGGAACTGCCTCGCTGTATCTAACTCCCCGACCTACTTCATATTTTTCAGAGATTATGGACCAGCTGAGTGATAAAGAAAGGTTTAAAATATTATTATTGGATAACGAGATGATAGGATGGTCTCTAATTCAACTTTATAGCCCTAAAGAAGGATACCGTTACGCCTGTGAGACTTCTACGTACATCGACCAACCTCATCATGGAAAGGGCCATGGATCATTTTTCAAGAAAGAAATCATGAAAGAATGTGGGAGACTGGGATTCAAATACATACTCGCAAGAATCCTTTCTGAAAATGAAGTGAGTATCCAATACAATGTTAAACTTGGATACAGGATTGTAGGTATCCAAAAAAAGATAGGAAGAGTCAAAGACCGATGGGTTGATGTAACCATTATGGAATATCATATACCCTGATCTCCGTTCTACTGATCTTTACTCGAACCTAACCTCAGATCAATGTCATATTCTTTATTTCCTCGCTGATAAGTAACAGTGATCTCCTGGCCTGGAGTATACTTCTCTAATTCAAAGATCAGGTCTAAATTGCTTTCAACTTTCTGTCCATTGATGGCAAGAATCACATCACCTTGCTGGTTTCTTCCAAATGCATCTCTCGACATTCCACGGATTCCAGCCTGTTGAGCAGCACCACCAGGGGTAACATTCATAATGATAGGACCGGAAGCTTGTTCCCTTTCTCTTAGTTGGTCATTAACCAACTCAACTCCAAGTATCGGACGCCTTACTTCACCGTATTTAATGATATCAGGAACTACCCAGTTAACAACATCAGCAGGTACAGAAAAACCGATTCCTGCATAAGCTCCGGATGGACTATAAATTGCTGTATTTACTCCGATGAGACGACCAGAAGAGTCCAATAATGGCCCTCCAGAATTTCCAGGGTTAATAGCTGCGTCAGTCTGAATAACATCTCTGATTGGAATTCTTGCTTGCGATTGAATCTCCCTTCCCAAGGCACTGATAATACCAGTGGTCAGACTCTGATCAAGGCCAAATGGATTACCTATTGCATATACGGACTGTCCCACTTTAAGGTCAGATGAAGTACCAACAGGAATAGGTCTTAGTACTGACAATGGGGCATCAATCTTAAGAACGGCGATATCCTTGCGAGGTTCATATCCTACCAGTTCAGCCTCATAACTGGATTGATCAGCGAGTGTCACTACCGCCTTGCTAGCATCTTTGATCACATGAAAATTAGTTACTATATGGCCGTCATAATCCCATATGAAACCAGAACCTGAACCTGAAGGAATTTCTGTCACATCTCTTGTCCAGTAATCCTTCCTTAAAGTTGAAGTAGTAATAAATGCCACAGAAGGGGCTGACTCTTCAAATAGTTTAATCGTAGCCTCTTCAACAGAGGTTACCCTTGTCACCGGCTGGATTTCCCTCTTCTTTATATTAACCTTAGGTTCCTCTGCTATGGAAGTATCATTCAATTTATCAGATGAATAATCAACTGCCGGTTTAATCTGAACCTCTTGTTGTGTATCCTTGAGTGTGCCGATATAATATGCTCCTCCTATCAATCCGGCAATCAGTAAAACATATATTCCTTTCATATTCTTCGAGTTAATATTCTTGTAAATCTATATAGATATAATTCCAATATTATATTGATTGTTCGCCGTATGCAAGTACAAGTACGAAGATTAACGTATTTTTTAGATATGTTTATTGAGGCTTAGGTATATGAAATCAGTAAGCTTGTATAATTATCGGGTAACATTGACCCTGATTATGACGTATTCATAGAAAGAAGACAACATGAAATCAACTTTATCGCTCTTCAGGAAAGTGTTAATACTATTAACCATTCCCTTATTCACATATGGTCAGACCCTACCCGAAGTGTCTCTTTCTGACCTTGTTGGAGACCCCAACATTAAGCAAGGGTATATTGAAGTCCCGATGAATCACAATGATCCTTCCGGAAAAAAGATAAAAATTGGGTACGCCATTGCTCCTTCAAGAAGTAAAGATCCCGGTCATCCTGTTATATTATTTACCGGTGGACCAGGTGAATTTACAGTAAAGAACTTCCACAATTACAAGCAATTTCCGCTTGTGGATGAACATGATCTGATTCTATTCGATCAACGAGGAACCGGATATTCTCATGCCTTATACAATATGGGACCTGATGTTTTCAAAATATTATGCAGCGATCTTTCGCTGACCGAAGAATATCAAAAAATGAAAAATCTGGCCAATATCTACAGAGATTCGATTCAGGATACAGGGCTCGACCTAAGATATATCAACACCACTCAGAATGCACATGATGTGGGAATGCTGATGGATCACCTCGACTATGATCAATACATATTTATGGGAGGCTCTTATGGGACCAAAATAGCAAGACGTACAATGGACCTTTATCCAGATAAAGTAAATGCCGCCATATTAATGGCTCCTGCAACATATGAAGATGATTTTCTAACTTTCAGAATTAAAAATTATCAGAGGGCACTCAACCTGACCTTCCAGAAATGTAAGGAAGATGCAGCGTGCAATTCTAAGTACCCCAATCTGGCCATTGATTATGTAGAGGCGATCAAAGCACTTGAAGATTCCCCTATCCCGGCAACAGTAGATGGTCAGACATTTTACATTAACCCACAAGATGCTATGTATATGTTGCGGTACCAATTGTATACTCCCCAGGCTCAAAAGATGGCCCCAGCATTCATTAAGGCTCTAAAAGACAGGGATACTTCGAGTATTAATGCATCGCAAGGGTTTCTCTCATTTGTCTTTGATGCTGTCAACTTCTCCATGAATATCAGCATCGGTCGATATGAAGAATATAATACCTCTATTACTCGTGATAACATAGATTCCTATTATAATGATCCGGCATTTTTTCCAAGTCAACTGGGATTTTTTAATGCCATCTACTTTGCTACTGCTGAGTGGCATCAATACGAAGCAACTGATGATGAAATTAATTTTAAATCATCAACCATTCCTTCATTAATTCTTGTTAACAAGTTTGACCCGGTAACCCCACCTCAGAATGGTTATGATTTTTTAAAAGATTTGAAAAAAGGTCAGTTGTTGGTTATCGATGAAGGTGGGCATTCTGGCGGTGGAAATTGTCAGTGGGAGGTAATGAATTCATTTCTTACAGCTCCTTCCGTTCCAGTATCAGCAAGCTGTTTCAAATTAGTGGATCGTAGAAATGGGTGGGAATAGAACTTATTTAGGTGGGTAATTATACCTTCCGAACAAATTAGGAGGTATGGTCTCCTTTTTCCAGGAAGTATAACTTTCAATAAATTCTTTAATATTTTCACTGAGCTTATTGCTTTCTGATACAGTTTTAATTTCTGTAAGGGTAAGCGATGAGTCAAATGTTAAGTCAAAGGCAACCTTTTGCCCGGAAGGGACTTTCAAGGCTCGCATGAATAAATTCTGTTTAATGTGATTATCAAGATCCGGATCTATGATATCAATGATGCCAACACCTGACATTGACATATCCCTTTGGGCTGTATTGTTCATCATTGAATTATTAACATTTGCCAGTGGCATTCTTTGAGGTGCCTCTACATTACCTGAAGGAATTGATTCTTTTTCTTCTGCATCAACAGCAGCTACTTCTTCCATTCCTTCTACATTTACACTCGCAATGTCTCTGGATCCTGTTGAGGAATCTTTTCTCTTCTTTTCCAGGGTAATCTGATTTTCCTTTACCGGAGCTGGTGGAGGAGCAGGACCATCAGTTGTAATTGCAGCAACCGGCTTATCTTCGCTCACTATTTCCTCTTTTGAGGGAATTTCATTTTCCAATGTTTCATCCTCTTCAACAATTGAAAGAGCAGCTTTTTCATCTTTTTCTTCAGAAGTAACACTTGCCAAAGTACTATCCTCATTATTTACCATAATATTTCCTATTGTAAATAAAAGCAATAGACTGGCAGCAATGGTAACAGGCCACAATATCCTTTTGGCTAGAGTAGTTTGACTTTTTCTATTAATTTTTTTTTGAAGCCTATCCAGATGGACAGCATGATCAGCATTTCCCATCTTTACCCATCCTTCCATAGCCTCAAAGAAGAAAGGATCATCCAGGGCCTTTTTTTCAAGATCATGACGCTCCTGAGTGGAAAGGTTTCCTTTCACGTATTGATCCAATAATTGATAGTATTTATCTCTCTTTGTCATGCTTTTTCCATACAATTCTTAAGGTTTCTACGTCCATTCTGTATATAAGATCTGACCTGGCCCCATGAATATTTGGTAGCCTTTGTAATTTCCTCGTAAGACCTTTTCTGAAAGTAAAACATATTAACACAGTTACGCTGATCGTCCGATAATGTTTCCATGCACTTCTTGAGTTGCTTCACTTCTGAATCATCATCGTTACTATCAGGATGAAAAACTTCCTCAGAATACATAAGTTGAGCTTCTTTTTCTTTCGGAGTTTTTGTGCCTCTTGATCTCAATTTATCCAGACAATGGTTTTTAGTAACCACATACAACCACGATTTAAAATTATTGACATCATGCCGCATCAGTTTATTTCCTATACTGATGTATACATCCATAGCAGCATCTTCAGCATCATGGGTGTTCCTGAAATACTTGAGACACAGACCATATACAAGGGACATATATGGCTTATATAATTCTGCAAGAAACTTTTGATCTCCAGTTTCCTTAAATTTTGTAATTAATTGTGATTCCTTGTCCATTTTCTTTCAGCTGCCAAGATAACCCATCTTGCTCTTCTATCGAACGAGATTAGGGTATATTTGAACTGTTTATAAATATTTTTTAGTCTTTTTTAATTAATGAATTTCCGCTGCTTACATAAGTAAATTTGGATATGTAGTGTCTTCTGCGGTATGTATCGGAGAAAAAAAATCACATTCTGATGTGCATTTCTCCTATTAATCTCATCTATTTAATACAACCCGTTATTAATTGCCCAATGTGAAAACTTAATAATTAACAGATGAAACCTCTATTCTTGATTTTTTTGGCTTTTGTTTATTCGCCCTTCTCTACCAATACTCCAACAATAGGTTCAGAGGCTCTTGAAATAATTGTAATTGATGATGTCGGGAGACCAATAATCGGTGCCAGTGTTGCGATTTATGAAGGAGATAAGCTTATCACCATCGGAATCACAGATATAAATGGAAGGTATACTATTGAAACTGAATTACGGAGGATTAATATCCGTATATCATATTCTGGTTATGAAAATAGATATTTAGAAGGTGTAAATATCACGGATGAAACCCTTACTGTAGAGCTATCTCCAGGTTCCTCAATGGAAGAAATAATTACCATTGACACAAAGCCTAAAACAATGAAAAAAACCACAGGCTTTCCTTTTGAATCAGAATCTATTTCAACTCCTATGGCCATAGCATCAGATTCAAAAATTTCATCCGGATCAACTTTAAGAGGATATACCACAGAAAAGTCACTTCCCGGGTCAGGGCAGATCACCGCTGGTGAGTGGAATGATCTTAACAACTGGAATGATTGGAAGGAATTAATCAACGGGGAAGAATATAAATCCATGGCAGAAACATGGAACATCCAGACCAATCATAGATATGCTGTTCTTGTACTGAATAATGATGATATTCCACTTCCCGGTGCCAAAGTAGAAATGCTCGATAATAAAGGACAATTGATATGGCAATCGTTTACAGATGTTTCCGGAAGGGCTGAGTTATTTAGAGACACGTATCAAAAGGATAGTGATATATACCAGATTAGAATTAACTATAAGAATGAATCAGAGGTGGTTCGCCAGATCAGGCATGTCGAAAGAGGGGCAATGGTTGCAAGGCTAGACGTCCCATGTCCATCTTCCATGAGTGTAGATATATCCTGGGTTGTTGATGCAACAAGCAGTATGTCAGATGAGATCATGTATTTACAATCGGAATTACTTGATGTTATCAACAGGGTTAAGTCAGCTGATGCTGATATCAAATGGTCTTCAATATTTTACCGGGATGAAGGAGATGAATATGTTACAAGAATTCAGCCTTTCAGCAGCAATCCTCAGGATGTTTTAAATTTTATAAAAGAACAGGAAGCACAGGGTGGTGGAGATTTCCCTGAAGCAGTTTCTGATGCTGTCCACCAGATGACAACCTCACTTGATTGGAGACCTGAAAGTAAAATCAAACTCTGCTTTCTATTGCTCGATGCACCACCACATCAGAATAAAACATCGATGGATAAATATCGAAAATCTGTTCAAGCTGCCGCTGCTAAAGGCATCAAGATCATTCCGATTACTGCCAGTGGCATCAATCGGGAAACAGAGTTCCTGATGAAATTTACATCAATCCTGACCAATGGGACTTACGTATTTATTACAGATGATAGTGGTATCGGGAATCCACACCTGGATCCTGTAGTCACTGATTATGAAGTTGAAAAATTGAACGACCTTCTGGTCAGGCTGATTCAATCATACACTGCACTAAGTAATTGTAATCAGAATGTTGTCAATACCCGAAATCAAGATATACGATTCTATCCCAATCCAGCATCCGACCTTGTCAACATTGAAAACCTTCTAGAGGGAGATCAAGTCTTCCTCATCTCCGCCAGTGGTAAAATTGTAAAGACTTGTAAGGTAGACGGAAAGTCTACCCATCAGATGAATATCAATGATTTGATTTCTGGTAATTACATATTGAGGATTAAAGGAGAAAGTCGAACACAGGATTTCAGGCTGCTTGTTATTACCTAATATCCAGAAGAATTAATTCAACGAGTAAACAATCAAACGCCCAATGCCATTTCAATAATCCTTCTAAATTGATTTGTATCTGAAGGCCGAGGACCGTGATATTTAATAAAGTTACCCTTCTTATCTATCATTAGATATCTTGGTAAATAGTTAACATTAAACAAATCATCTACTACTCCTTTATCATCAAATAACTGTAAGTGTTTCAAATCATGGTTTAACAATGATTTGATCCATTTGTCCTGATCATCTCTTACCGTAATTCCAATAAATACTATTCTTGAGTCATTTTTGTAAAAATTTACTAAAGGCTTCAAATAATCAAATTCATTCTTACAAGGTCCACACCAACTTGCCCAAAAATCAAGTATAACCACTTTACCACTGAAGTGAGATAGTCTGTGTTCACCACCATCCTTATCACGAAGAACAAAATCCGGACAAGGACTGCCTTCAATGTTCCTGCTTAATTCTTCAAACTTCCTTGAATGTGTACTTTTGAGTGCTTCTTTATAAATAGTATCACGAATTAAGTATTCATTTTCATCAGTCATGATTTGGGCAACTTCCAATTCATGAAAGGATCTGCTGAAAATCATTCTACGATATAAATTATAATACGCTACATATTCCATTAAACGCCCATCATATTCATTGGTAATCAAGGAAAATGATGGTATCCCTGAATTTTGATATTCTTCCTTCTTTAGATAAATGAGATAATGATAATTTACAATTCCCCTCAAGTATACATCGGATTTCATATACTTGTCATCAATTAAATTCTCCCAAATATGAACATCAAAATATCTGGAAATGAAGTCTACTGATTCTTGAAAATCAAATGAACTATGGATAGTGAAAATCATAAATTGATTGAGTCTGTCGAATGTTGCATCAAGAAGAACTACTTCTTTAAAGTATTTATAAAAAGGTTCATTTATACTGTCAGAAGAATAAAATTGATTGTAGAGGCTTTCTTGTTTTCTTTTTAATTTTTCCATTTCATTTAAAAAGTCCTCTTTCTTTATTCCCGGATCATTAAATATAGAAGGCCAATTATACCGGCTTAGGATGGTACTTCTGAATGCGTTGCACTCTGACCCTTTACCCTTGAATTGGATTGTTTCATTGGTTGTATCAAAGTCCTTAACATTAGCATAAATTTCCAAATCAAACCCTGGCGCCACAAAGAACCCATTTATAAAAGTATATCGCCCCTGAGCACTAATTGATTGTGGTTTGGTTATTTTATTTGATTTAAAATAGAAAGAGCCATCTTGCTTTATGTGGATCGTATCATTGACATAAATACCTGGCTTATTTTGAAAAGTGATGTATAATTCCTCCGATTTATTGTTCTCCAATTTACCTTTTAGAATAAGAGCAGTAGGGGCATTGTCCTTTAAATTCGAAAACCCTTGAACTAAATAAAATATTAAGAAGAATGTAATTGAGTTCTTCATGTTAAAATTTAATACTCATACTTAGATGATGAAGATATAATTTATTCATATCAGGTAATACAAAATTAACCAAGATAAATTATCTATAACCAAGCACAGAAAATCCCTCCATCCATTTTTTAAAAAGGTTTCAAGATCATCCCAATCCCGCATCTGACCTTGTCAACATTGAAAACCTTCTAGAGGGAGATCAAGTCTTCCTCATCTCTGCCAGTGGTAAAATTGTAAAGACTTCTAAGGTAGATGGAAAGTTCACCCATCAGATGGATATCAATGATTTGATATCCGGCAATTACATATTGAGGATTAAAGGAGAAAGTCGAACACAGGATTTTCGGTTGCTCGTGATTACCTAGCTTTAAAATCGGGCATCTCTTCTACCCTGGCATATGGTAGGTCTTTCTTTTTGTTAAGACTGTAGTATGAGTTCAAACCGGAGACACCTACAGATTGGCTATTCTCGAGGTCTATGTAACCATTTTCCATCAGGCAATTGCCTTCTATAATGATGTGTTCAATCTGGCCTACTACGATGATGGTGTCATTTAAAGATATTGGAATTTCTTCTTCTAAGGTTAGTCCAATTTTAATCTTGCTCTCCTGGACAAAAGGGGCTGAAAAGCCTTCAATATATTCTTCCTTGAACCCACAACCTTCAAATTCTGAAACACCGGCATCAAATTTTGCTGAGGTGTAGTGGCTCTGCTCAATGATTTGATCATTGACATGATTGATGGTGTATTGCCTTGTTTCCCTGATATTCTCGAGGGTATGCCTCCTCACATCTTTATCAGGCCTAAACAGCATACCGATGAATGGAGGTTTACTTCCCATGTGAAATACGGATGTAAATATGGCAAGATTGGTTGCTCCGGACCTTGATCTAGTTCCGATGAGATTAGCAGGCTTGATTCCCGTGATGGAGTTGATGATATTGATTCTTTTGAATTTATCCATCTTCATTATTTCCTCAGTCGTCCATTTCATATTACATTGATTTATTTCTGGTATGCATTTTTAATATTCTTTTGCTTTCTTTCTTTACCACCGGGTCAGAGCGGTGACCCCATATCTTATCGCGTGCCAGAGCAGCAGCTTCCTGGTGGTCTACTATAGGATGGGGATAATCTTTACCAAGTGCAATTCCATAGAGTTGCTGTTCCATTTTGCTCATTTCCCAGGGCATGTGAATAAATTCACTGGGAATCGATGAAAATTCCGGGATCCAATTGCGGATAAAAATTCCTTCGGGGTCATGATCCTGGGATTGCTTCACAGGATTATACATTCTGATGGTATTGGTTCCGGTCGTTCCAGCCTGCATCTGAAACTGCGGATAGTGAATTCCCGGCTCATAATCCAAAAACTGCCTGGCAAGATGATAGGTCCCTAGTCTCCAATCAACATCTAAGTGATGACATAGAAAGGATACCAGCATGGCCCTCATCCTGAAATTGATCCATCCAGTCTCTTTTACACATCGCATACAAGCATCAACCAATGGAAATCCTGTCTTTCCCTGCTTCCACTTTTCAAGAAATATTTCACTATTGCTTCTTTGGAGGCTTTCATATCCCCGATTGATGCATCGAGTTTCATACTCGCACTCCACTTCAAATTTCTGGATGAAATGACTCCTCCATTTTAATCTGTTTAAAAATGAATTAAATGCCCGTTTATGGTTTTGATAATTGGGATGATTGCGGACTTTCTGGTATACCTGGCGAGATGAAATATTGCCCCAGGCAAGATATGGAGATAATCGACTGCATGATTTTCTGCTGTGCAATGGCTTGGATATGTATTTATTAAAATCCTTCCCTCGCTCTTCCATGAATGACGATAAATAACTCAATGCATAAGAAGTACCGGCGGGTTGCATTCCTTGAGGGTACTCTTCTAGCGCTTCCTTAAACTCTTTAGGTAATGAAGTTTTAGGTGAGATTTCGATAGAGCCAACATTAGTTATCTGATTATCTATAATGCTTTTATTCATCTCCTTAAACCATCGACGATCCCAACCATCCCTATCTTGAATGCCCCTCTGAACTCCCGGGTTGCTGCACTCCTTCCAGGTAATTCTATTTGACATAAAGTAGGACTTCACACGTTTATCTCGTTCCCAGGTCCTCATGGTGCCATGCTCTTCATAACTAAAGATATTAGATATATTATGTTTTTCTTTAATATGATCAATGACCTCCTCCACTTCACCATAACATTCATGCACACTTCCACCTTCATTCTCTAAGTATCTGTTCATTTCCTTAATCGAGTGATGAATAAAGCGTAAATGCCGAATGTCCACATCAGGGCCTTCCATCAGGGTTGGTTCGTAGATGTATAAAATGATGAATGGAATTTCCTGCTTTTGAGCAATTTGCATAGGTAAGTGATCCTGAAGTCTCAGGTCTCTTTTTAACCAGACAATATTAAGATCCTTCTTCACCTTCTATAGTAGTATTCTAATACCCAGAAGTAACAGCGATCCGACATGATGGTTGAAAGGAATCGAGAATAAGATGATAGGATGAATATCCTTACATTTGAATCACAATGAAAGCAAAAAGTGCCACCAAGCTAAGTCAACCAGATGAACACCTCTTATGGATGGGTCATGGCGCCTTCATTTTCTTTATCATTTTCACTGCAGTGTTTTACAAAGAGCGGCTGTTGAATGGTGATGCTGCTTATTACACTTTTCACGTCATCAACTATGAAGAATTCTTTGTAAAACATGCTCGATACATCAGTTACTTTACGCAATGGGCGCCTTTATTGATAATCAAGCTAGGTGGATCATTAAAGGCAGCTATGGTGGCATACTCCACAGTATTTGGACTATGGTTCTATGGAATGTACCTCGTTGCTTCACACCTCTGGAAGAATCCTAAAGGAGGACTTTTTATAGCACTTGCTTTGTTCCTTACCATGCGGTATAAGCATTACGCAGGTCACACGGAGATCACGTTTGCCATAGGAGTTGCAAGCCTTATGATGGTATGGGTCTGGACAGATAAAAAGCCTCCTAAATGGTTTACACCAAAGATTGATTGGGTTGTCAAATTATTGCTTCTGTCCTGGCTATATATCATCCATCCGATTATCATTCTTCCTCTGCTCGTTGTAATGGCTGCCGATGTTGCCTATCACAGAAGATGGAAGGACGTACAACATTGGAGTTTCATTGCCTTAACCATTGCAACATTTATATTAAGATTTATAACTGTAGCCAGTGATTCTTATGAAAGTGGAAAAATCAGTCTGCTTTCTAAGGGTATGGAAGTATTTCAATCTCCGGGTGATTACTATGTAATTGAGATTATTGAGAAGTTTTTTATTCAGGAATACATCCCGGTTTTGGCATTGTTTCTATTCACACTTGGGTGGATGTGGACTCAAAGAAAATACTTTACCATTTTGGCTTTGACTCTGGGATCCCTGGCCCTTCTTGCTGTTATAATTGTGACCTATTCTTACCTGAGGGGAGATATTTACATCATGATTGATGGTTACCTGGGCATGCTTGGAATGATATGGGGTACTGCCATATATTTTTACATAAAGGATGTTGAGCTAAAATACTGGAAGACCATTTTTGTTGGATTGGTTTTGGTTTTTTCTCTGATCAGAATTTACGAGAAAGAGTATGTTCTAAGAGAAAGGCTGGAAGGATACGAAAAGACCTTTGAGATGTATCCCGATCAAGCCAAGTTGTTCGCACCATTAAATCTACATGACTGGGATAAATTCTGGTATCCATTTGAGATGCCGGTGGAGACCCTGATGCTGAGTTCGCTCGATGGCATAAAAAACAGCAAGACCATATTTGTGGATTATGACGTCCTAGGGACAGATGGCTTCATCGAAGAAGGGAATTACTTTATCAGTTTCAATCAGAAGTTATCAGTGGATCTATTAAATCCGAAATTTTTTAACCTCCCGGCAGATCAGCCATACATCAGAATTGAGAAAGTTAGCTGGAAATGAAAAATTTCCTCTCCATATTCTATAAAACGGTAGTTTAAGCGTCCCCGCTTAAACCTGATACGATGGTAGAGGCTCTGCCTCGATGCTCTACCTTTCATTAAGCAAATCGATGATTTCATCCCTGATTGTATCTTTCGACTTCCTACGATATTGCATGACCCATCGAGGATGTGGTAAAGGAATGACTTCATCAAAGAATGCATACTCATCATTGAGCTTTTTCAGAAATTTATAATTCAAGCCTTTACCTAAACTATACACACGCTGAGTATTTACTGCTACTTCAATATGGCGATGCATCAACTCAACGATATGTGGTTTCACAGCTTGTGTTAGTGGCTTCTCATCATAATAATTGATATTGATGCCATTCTTGATAAAGCCCAACGGGCATACCGAACTGATAAAGAAGTCATTGTAAAACTTTTCTTTTCCTCCGTAGGCTTTTATCATTTCATAAATGAAGATGGCTGAAAGTTCATACTTTTTCGGGAATGGGTTATCTATATTACATTCTTCCAGGAGGGTTTTGGGATCAGTAAACGGGATCCCTGTTACTCCTGCACCAAATCTTCCGGGATTGATTCCAAGGATCAACGTTCTCGGTTGATCATCGTTGAAATATTTCCTGTAGAATTGGGTCACACAATCCCAGGTGTCCGGTTGATCAAATGGGTAAAGTAATTCTATATCAGGGGGCAAGACCCAATCAGATGGAAGGCTTTTATAAAACTGAAGGATTTTATCTGCTGTTGTCACGTTTTTTATTTCTTCTACATTTCTCACTGCAATATAGGACTTCATCCCATACTTTCTCCCACTTTTTACGCCAGGTAAATGGACGATCACATACTACACAGACCTTGATGGGTAGGTGTGGCTTTTTATGCGTTTTCTTCATATCTGTTCAACAGATCAAGATGATATTTGTTAATTATGGCATGAACAAATTATATGAAGGATTAACAGATAGGGACGTTAACCGAATTATTGAAATGGCCTGGGAGGACCGCACACCCTTCGATGCCATCGAGGAGCAGTTCGGAATGAAGGAAAAAGATGTTATCAAATTGATGAGGAGAGAAATGAAACCTTCATCATGGCGGATGTGGCGTACCAGAGTTCAGGGACGGAGTACGAAGCATGCTCGTAAACGATCATTCACAGAAGGCAGACACAAATGCTCACGTCAAAGGCAAATTTCGAATAATAAGATTTCCAAGAGATAGCTTTCTGAAACTGAGAAACCAATAAATTCAATAATCACGCTTCGCGTGTTTACAATCAGTTCAATACGTTTTGCTAATGCAAAACATGCAATAAATCATTACTTGAAAGTGAAAGCTATAAAATTGAACTCATTGCATTTGAGCACAAGCTCAAATATTGAACTAATTGCTTTTAAGCGCCAGCTTAAAAATTGAGCTTTTTGAATTCATTGAACTAATTGACCTCATTGCATTTGAGCGAAAACTATAAAATTGAGCTTTTTGAATTCATTGAACTAATTGATCTCATTGCGTTTAAGCGCCAGCTTAAAAATTGAATTAATTGCATTTGAGCGCAAGCGAAAATATTGAACTCATTGAATTTGAGCGCAAGCTCAAATATTGAACTAATTGACCGGCCCTTTAAAGAAATCATCAAGATCAATACTCAGTCCTACGTGATTGGTTGCACCCACCAGGTGAAAATGACCAACTCCGTAATCCAGCCTAAACTTGGATACCTTCACTCCGAATCCAAATGAAAAGCCGGCAAGACTTCTGAATCCTGAAACACTCAATTCTTTTCTTATACGATGGTTGTAACCAAATCGTAAGCGGAAGGTTTCTGCTTGACCTAATAGCAGTTCGCCATTGAAAATAACATGTCTAAAGAAATTATCTATCTCCTGGCTGAATGCAGAAGACTCTATTACATTACCAAAAATGTCTGTCTCACGATTCAACTCACTATCATATAATAAATTCCACTGATTGAGCTGGTGAAATATTACTGAAAACCTAAAAGGAAGATGAGCCAGCTTTTTGGAGATGCCCAATTGTATATTAACTGGTGCTAATGCTCTGGAATCGGTATATGTGGATATCTCTGCTCCGGCATTGGTAATTGAAAATCCTATGTGAAGATTATCATCAGTAGCATAAACTGCTCCGAAGTCAAAAGCGGCGCCATACGAGTTATATCCTGCAAGTTGAGACCCGAGAAACTTCACATTTGCTCCCACAGAGATGCGTTCATTCAGAGCTTTAGAGGCACCGATGATCATTGCCCATTCATTTGCAGTGAAGGTGCCATCCTGATTACCAAATACATCAGCTCTTGAAAAGTCTCCATAACTGATATACTTCAATGCTGCATGTGTATTGATTCCAATCGATGAGAACTGTCTTCCATAAGAGATGTAACCATGACTGATATCAGCAAAATGGAAGTTATGACCAAATAGAATGCGATTGTGCATCTTTTCATTCAGTAAAGCCGGATTACCGTGAGCCAATCCCAGATCTTCATCAGCGACTGTAATCAAACTTCCACCAAGGGCAGTTTCTCTAGGTGTAGATGGTGTTAATAGAAAGTCATACACAAAGTTAGATCCCGACTGAGTCAGCCCTTCCATTGAAAGTAATAAACATAGTATTATGAAAAACCATCTAATCATTCGGTGCCAAGATAGTTAATCTGATGTTTTGTATTGATCATTTTCCCATATTGTGCGACAGATGTATCGATCATCACACATCATCTTACGAATGGTATCTCCAGTCTCAGAAAAATGAACCAATAGGCCTATTTCATTATCGCCATTGGTGTAGGTTCCTTCCCATTTTTTCTGTCCATTTTCATAATACTCGATAAATGGACCTTGCTCAACATTATTTTCAAAATATACTTCTTCCATCACAGCACCTGATGGAAAATATTTAACTACTAAGTCATGTAACACATTTTGATCATAATACATCTTCAACTTAACTTGTCCATCCTCATAGTACACTTGATAAGGACCATTTAATAAATCCATTTGATATATTTCTCTGATTTCAGGTTTATTTCCATCGTAGTAAAGAATCCGCTCACCATTCAATCGACCAGTCTCGTAATGTGATTTTTCAAGAGTATCTCCATTCTCAGCGAGTCTGACATACTCCCCTATCTTCAGGGAATCCTTTGAAATTAAATATTGCTCCTTTATAGCACCTGACTCGTAAAATGTAGTAACCTTCTGGTCAGTACTACATGATATCATCATAAAGAAGCAGAGTGAGAGAAAAAGCACTGATTTCATGGAGATACAACGATGATCTTAAGCTGATGATTGTAAATTTTAATGATCTTTTCATACTTGGTCTAAACAACCTGGGAGTCAAGGCACTCCGATAGGTCTCCATGAACTTCTGCAAAGCCAAACAGGGCTGAATCGCTTAATTGCATGACCACCTGTACAAAAAAAGGCCATCACCTGGGGTAATGGCCTTTATATATTTTTGAATCAAAAGAGACTAGAAGAATCTACTTCTTGAATCTGAGATTTCTGCTTTTGACTTTAACGATTCCATTAACTTTAGTGCAGTCTGAGATCTTACAGAGTTGTTCATAATTGATCTCACAAATGGAATATTCGGCTCAGAAGCTGTTTCAGTTTTAGCTTTGACTCGGATTACATAAACGCCACTATTTCCTATTATCGGTGAAGAAACGCTTCCTTCCGATAAATCAAGAGCAGCAGCTACAACTTTAGGCTCATTACCAAGACCAGGAAGTGAATTGGTATTAAAAGTTGCATTGGTTATTGAATCAACTTCAACCTCCCACTGAGATGCAATTGCATTTAAATCACTTCCACTCATTTTCCCAGCAATCAAATCACCTCTTTTCTGACGTAATACCTGGTCCTCAATGGTCAACCTAAGATCACTTACTGAAGGCATACCCGCAGGAGTGATGGACTCAAGACTTGCTATTACAAACTTATTAGTGAAGTAGTTAATGGCATCTGAATAGGTATACAGTTCAGGAGAAACAGATCCGGGTTCTACATCCTCTTCAAAAGACCATTTGATAATATCTCTAGATGTCTGATCTGTACCAAGTCCTTCAATTAAATAATCATTTACAGTAAATGGACCGGCAATGTCGACAGAAATATCTTCCCTGCCTTCAATTGCATTTTCCATTTCTTCAAGTGAACGGTTTTCAATGATGAGATTAGACATTTCTGTCTCCAGGTTGTTCTGAGTTTCATCAGAAGGAGTAATTGTGTTTCTGATGAAGGCCACCTGATAATCATTATCTCTATCATTATATATGATATCATTCACCTTAATTAAGTGAACTCCAAATTGTGTTGTCACAGTGTAAAGACCACCTTCTCTGCTTCCGAAAAAACAAGCCTGGTTGAAAGGTCCAACCATCCTTCCCTGTTGGAATGTTCCCAGGTCTCCACCATTGATGGCTGTACTCTGATCTGTACTGTGCTTGATAGCAAGGCTGTCAAATGTCTGTACTCTTCTGTCTATAAGATTCTTTAAAGAATCAATGAAAGTCATTGCTTCAGGAACGGCCATACCGCCTGCCGCAAGATTGGTTGATATCAAAATATGCTGTGCAGTAACTGAGTCAGGAACATTAGCAGTATCTGTAAGTTTCACAGCAAAAAAGTTTCCACTATCCTCATATGGGCCATAAACTTCTCCAACTTCCATTCCCGGAACTACTTCTTGAATAGGCTCCGGTAAATCTTCTTTTTTATTGAAGTAAGGAGAGAAAAAACCTTCATTGTTGATGGCAAATAGTGAATCATTATCCGTCACTTTAAATTCATCAATCAGTCCGATTAATTCATCTCTTCTTAATGCTGTATCAGCAGAGGTTGGGAATACGTCCATATTAAAATACTTAATCGTACGCGTCTCTTCATCCATGATGTAATCATCTTTCCTCTTCTCAACGAATTCCATGATCTCATCATCAGAAACCGCAACATCCTCTTCAAGCATATCAAATGGTACTTTTACATATTCAAAGTCCATCTTTACCTTACCCCTGTCATCACTATCTTGTACCATCCATGTCGGAGTATATAGTCCTTTTGCAACAGCAATTGATATCTTTTCCTGCAACTTGGAAGCACGTACTTGCTTTTCAATCTCCGCCCACCTCATCTCGAAAGTAGGATTCAATTGTTGTCCTCCTTCAATAGCTTGCTTTACTTCAAGTAGGGCTTGCCTGTTAAACTGTCCCGTAGCAGGATCACTGTACATCTGTCTTACAATTGGAGCCGGACTCGCACCGAACAAAAGTGCTTTTAACTCTTCAGTAGGAACAACAAATCCATTTTCTTCTGCTTCTTCCTTTATAATTGCTCGCTCGACCATGTAATCCCATACAGCCTGCTTAGCTCCATAGATATCACCGGATCCACTATAAAGTGCCTGCTCAATCGTTTGAAAATCACGGTAATCAACACCTTCTCCATTGATTTCACCGATATTGAATTGACCAGATACTCCTCCTGCTTGATTGGCTCCTACCATATCCATAATTACGAATGCTGCCAGTGCCATAAAAATCAATACGAGAACAAACCAGAAGTTCTTACGTATTCTACCAATTAATGCCATCTTATAATAATATTATGTATAACTTAATGATTGATATCTTCTTTCATCCTGAAAAAGACGTGCAAAGGTAATTTCTTTACTGAATAGTACCAAGATTAAAAGTAATTTAATCGAATTAACCGCTTAAGTATCAAATATATTGTGAGAAATGAGGCATGATAATAAGCTAATTTTCTTCTTTTATGTGTTTTGCGACACTTTCTAATTCTTCATAAAAGTCTTTACCATAGGCCCTCTCAATGGCCTCTCTGGCAAATTGATACAAAGGGACCTTTTCCTTTTCTCCCAAATCACATGCGGCACTGCAGATCTCCCATCTGTCATAATTCATCGCCTCGAATCCAATATCTTCATTTTTACTCACCCTGATCGGGTAAAGGTGACAGGAAATGGGTTTGCGAAAGTTAATTTTTCCATCTCTGTAAGCTTGCTCAATACCGCACTTGGCAATGCCCAATTGATCATAAGCAAGAAAAACACAAGAACCATCTTGGTGAAGATTCGTTCCATCTTTTTCTAATTCCTCATAATAAGCCGTGGGTCCACTTACCTCCAGCAATTCCTGAGACCGCTCAGGTAAGTATGGTTTAACCACATCCATGATGTCGTTGAGTATTGCTACTTCCTCTTCCTGTAATGGAGCTCCCCAATCCCCCTCCCAGCAGCATGCTCCTTTACATGCTGACAAGTTGCATACGAAGTATTCATTAATGATTTCATCACTGATCAATATTTCATCAATTAAAATCATCTCCCTATTGATTTAATTACTTCCTCAACTCTTCCAACGTCAATAGGATTTGTAACCTTTCCCGATTCTTTGAAGTAGGAGCCTATAATAGCTCCCTGACTCAGAGGTAGATATGAATGGGCCTTCCCAGGTGTAAATCCACTTCCTATGATCACAGGCACTGCCGCATGTTGATATATGAGTTTTAATTCCTCGATGTCAACTCCTACGCCTGTACCTGAACCCGAAACGATCAATGCATCAACTTTCCCCCGATCCTGAAGGTCATGAGTCCACTGAATAATATCGGGGTTCACGAGAGATTGAGCATGCTTTACATTGATATCTGCCAGAATCATGATGTCAGATTGTAAAGCATCTCTTAGTCTCAATGTTTCATAACTCTTTCCTTGTATCATGCCCTGATCGGTCAGCATGGCATGCATGTGAATATTTATTCTCACAAATGATGCATCAGTTGCCTTGGCGATTGAGATTGCTGATGCCGCATCATTCCGAAGGACGTTAACACCTACCGGAATTGATACTTTACTGATGATGCGATCGATCGCTACCGTCATTGAAGAAATCGTGACTGCTGGTACTGAATCAGGATAAAATGGAGCATCACCAAAGTTCTCAACGATGATACCATCCACTCCACATTCTTCCAATATTATAGCCTCATTTACAGCTTGATCATAAACTCTGTTCAGATCCCCTTCAAATCCGGGTGAGCCGGGAAGAGGCCTCAGATGAACGCATCCAATCAAAGTGTATGCATTAGGGAACAAATTTTTAAATTTCTTCATAATCAATGATGATGTTCATCTAGTCTCTCACCACAATGAGGACAATAATTGAATCCTTTCTTTTCCTGGCGTTCTTCCTCGAGGTGTTCCATAAAACCACTGACCAGGATACCTGTAGGTAATGCAATCATTCCTATTCCTATGATTACAATAATACCATGGTCCTCCCCAGATCGGTTATAGGATATACATCTCCATATCCTACTGTTGTGATGGTTGCAATTCCCCACCACATGGTAGCAGGAATACTGGAAAATGAATCCGGTTGAGCGTCATGTTCTACAAAATACATTGCGGAGGAAGTAAAAAGTAGTAGAAAGAATAAAAGCACCAGTGACATAATCAGAGCTTCTTTCTGCCGCTTAATGACATCACCCAACACTTCGAGAGCTGCAACATACCTGGCGAATTTCAAGAGCCTGAAGAGCCTGAACATTCTTAAAATCCTTAAAAATCTTAAATCAACTCCGAGCAATGGCAGATAGAATGGCAATATCGCCAGCAAGTCTATCATTGCAAGCGGAGTGAAGGCAAACTTGATCCTACCGATAACTGGACTTGAATAGTTGGGATTGATGTCTGCAGTCCATAACCTCAGAATATACTCAATTGTAAATATGACAACTGAGAAATATTCAAAATAGAGAAAAAACTCAGGAGAGATATCATTAATCCAATCAACTGTCTCAAGGACAAATGCAAAGACATTCAACCCGATTAACATCATCAGGAAAAAATCTACATACCAGCTTAGATTTCCTTTTTCATCTGAGACCTCAAGGACCTCATAGACCCACCATTTAAAACGCTTCATCAAGGCATAGATTTTTTACGATATTTCTCACACCAGGCGAGGATATTGGCCACCTTCGCCATTAAATTACTTGGTCTTGCAGCAATTCCATGACTCGCACCAGGAATCCTTACCATTGCTGATTCAACACCGTTTAATTTCAAGGCTGCATAATACTGTTCAGATTCTGCGATTGGAGTACGGTAATCCTCTTCACCTGTAAGCAACATCGTGGGTGTTGTAACATTTCCCACGAGGGAAATAGGAGATCTCTTCATATAGTGCTCCAGGTGCTCCCATGGCTTACCGGGGAACCAGTACTTGTAGAAAGTTGCCGGATTATCGGCGTACAATACGAAGCTGTACCAGTTGATGACCGGCTTCGCTACTACCGCTGCTGCAAATCGATCCGTCTTTCCTACAATCCAGGAAGTCAACACACCTCCACCAGAACCTCCGGTAACGAAAAGCTGATCTTCATCAATGTATCCCATATCTATTACTTCGTCCACTCCTGACATCAAGTCATCGTAATCCTGGCTTGGATAGTTGTGATGAATCAAGTTGCCAAATTCTTTACCATAGCTGCTGGATCCTCTTGGATTGGTATAAAGTACCACATAACCTGCTGCTGCATACAATTGTACCTCTGAAGAAAACCATGGACCATAAGTTGCAAAAGGCCCACCATGAATTTCCAGCATCAAAGGATATTTCTTATTGGGATCGAATCCCGGAGGCTTACAGATCCATCCCTGGATCTTACGTCCATCATATGAGGACTCATACCATATTTCCTCTACTTCACCAATATCTTTAATAGAAAAGAGATCTTCATTCAATTGAGTCAATCTCTTGATCACACCATTTCTGAAAACACCCAGATCTGACGGATGGTCTGGTCCTCCATGGGTAAATGCAATAACATCATTTCCACCTACTGAGAATGATCCTGCAGCGTAGGGTCTACCGATAGATACGCCACCTGCCCCATCAATCATTTTATTGACGTTTCCATTAAGTGTAATACTAGAAATCTGAATGTCTCCTTCATTGTCATTGGAAATAAACAGAGATTGTCCATCCTCACTCCATGCAAAATCATTGATGCTTCTGTCATGATTTCCGGAAAGCAGTTTTTTCTCACTACCATCTGCATTCATCACATACAATTCAGCTACCTGGTATCCATCGTAGTTGTCATCTGAGCCCATATAAGCTATCATCGATCCATCCGGTGAAAATTGTGGATTTGCATCGGGACCAAAACGGTCCGTTAATGTCGTTATATCACCTGATTCTATCTCAATTAAATGTACTTCTGAATTCCTGGGAGTGGTTTCGCGATCAGGATGCATATTGGTTGAGGTCAGCAAATGCTTTCCATCTGGGCTCCATTCGCCTCTATTGAAATTGTAATCGCCAGAAGTAATCTGTCTTGCTGTGCCACCATCAGCAGATATTACATGAAGGTGACGGTAACCTTGCTTCAAATACCCCGCGCCATCAGCACGATACTTCATATCATCAATATAAATGGCAGGTTCATTCCATTTGGCACCTTTGGGTTTACCTTCAAGTGAAGCCAACACTTTAGGTTTGCCATCTACAAACATGCTGAAGGCAATCCATTTTCCATCAGGCGACCAGGTCAGATTAGAAGGACCTTTCTGAAGGTTGGAAAGCTTGGATTCTGATCCTGAATCCAGCCATCTCAGATAGATCTGGGAGCTACCATCTTTATTGGATAAATAAACAATCTTATTCCCGTCAGGTGACCATCTGGCGGATCGGTCATTTTGATTACCAGTAGTTAAAGGGCGATTGACTGTACCATCAGCATTGATGATCCAGAGATTAGACAGGTTTTTATCTGTCATGATGTCTTTGAAATTCCTGGTATATATGATCTGAGAACCATCAGGAGAAACTTGTGGATCGGACACATACTCAATATCAAATATGTCTATCGGTTCCAGTAAATTTTGAGTAAAAGACAAATGTCCAATACACAATGCAATTAATAATAGAAGGAGTTTTTTCATTTTTCAGGATTTACATAAGTGCGAAAGTTAATGAAATTTGAGATTTGTGACTATTAAATAAAATAAAGAGATATCTTATTAACTTGTTTTCTCAATATTCACACCATGAGATCAACATTCTTAGTTTTCTGTATTCTATTTCTGGCTTCTTGTCAACAGAAGTATGATATTATATTAAGTGGAGGAATTATACTGGATGGCAGTGGTCAGGATTCCATATCCTCAGATGTAGGAATTATCGGGAACACCATTATCAAGATTGGTGATCTATCTACCGCTACAGCTTCAAAAATCATTGATGTAAAAGGTATGACAGTTACTCCCGGATTTATAGATGTCCATTCTCATGCAGGAAGAGGTCTGGTCCATCCGGATAGAAGCGATGGTAAAATATTGCTTACACAAGGCATTACTACAGTAATGATCAATCCTGATGGAGGTGGAGGCACAGATCTGATCAAGCAAGATTCTGCATTAATGCATGATGGACTTGGTGTCAATGTTGTGCAGATGGTACCTCATGGTTCAATAAGAAGAAAGGTTATGGGAATGGATGACCGATTGGCCACAGAGGAAGAACTCGAGCAGATGAGAGCTCTTGTCAAGCAAGGAATGGAGCAGGGAGCATTCGGATTATCCTCAGGACCTTTTTACACTCCGGGCAGTTTTTCAGATACACGGGAATTGGTAGAATTAGCAAAAGTTGCTGCTCCAAACGGTGGAGTTTATACCAGCCACATCAGGGATGAATCCAATTATACCATAGGTCTGGAAGCAGCTGTTGATGAAGTCATTACAGTAGCGAGGGAAGCAGAGCTCACAGGAATTGTTACCCACATCAAAGCATTGGGACCTCCGGTATGGGGAATGTCAGAAACAATCATTAATAATATTGAAGCAGCGAGAAATGATGGCGTCAATGTATATGCAGATCAATACCCATATAACGCTTCTGCTACAGGTCTGGGCGCGGCACTACTTCCAAGGTGGTCTCAGGCAGGAGGAAGAGATGCTTTCCTAAGGCGACTAGGAAACTCTGACACGCTATCTTTGATTAAAGCAGAAATGACTCAGAATCTTGCACGTCGCGGTGGTGCTGATCGCATTCAATTCAGATATTTTGAACCAGATACTTCAGTTCAGGGAAGGACACTTGCACAAGTATCATCAG
>JABDLO010000441.1 GCA_013002995.1 Saprospiraceae bacterium
TAATCCTCAAATACTAACAATACTATATGTTTAAGAACCAAACTGTAACCATTACCAGTTCAAATAATAAGTGGACCTCTGTCACCTATCAATGTTCATCAGCCAAAAGCCGAATCAGAACCTCCAGATTATATGAACTGATTACTAAGAAGGAAATCACTGTTACAAATCCTAAAAGGATATCTGTAGCGAATATCAGCTTTGTATAGAAAAAACTTATGCCAAAATTTTAATTTCTATAGAAACAATTTTCTTGTTGTATTCTATGGTTTGATTAAAAATTTACAATTTTGGGAAGAAAGAAAAAGTATACGAACAGAAGTGTCCAGTTATTTATAAAAGCATATTAATTACGCAAGGCCCCGTCTTCGATCCAGCATTTAAACCTTTCCAATTCCGATTCAGTTAATTGTGGGTTGCCAGCAGGAGGCATTGATCCTGAAGTCACAATTCTCAACCATAATCTTCCATTATCAGCTTTTTCTTTCAAGTCATCATATTGTGTGAAATCACCATATGCAAATGCGATATCATGACAGGCTGGCACACTGCATTTAGACTCCAATATTGGGGTGATATCTTCAGAATAACTTACTGCCAGAATCTCACATGAAGATAGCGTTCCTTCCTCTTCAGTACTGCAGCCATAGAAGATATAAACGACACTTAAAACAAGAATGAATATCAAGCCGGAAAATCTATTAGCTAGAGTCATATTAATTTTCACTTGTTATTCAAGATTATTACTCTGAAGGATGCATACCAGAATTTAAATCATATGAAACGCCATCTTGACCGGGCGTTATTTCAAAGTAAAAAGCAGTTGGTGCTGAATAATCTCCATATTGCCTGACACCCTGCATATCACATTGCATATTATAAATTCTGATTTTTCCATTACTTTCTGCAACCGTATAAAACCCTTTAGCAAACCATTTCATTCTGTCAACCAATTTGTCATCCATCTTCTCGAGTAAATGGTCATTGATAGGGAAGGATTGAAATTGAATGCTGTTTTTCCCCAGTACCGAATACTGCCCTATATGCAAGGAAGTACTATTCTTCGCTACCCCATACCAATGAATATACCCGATCTTAACGGGTACTGTGAGAAGGTCGCTGTTTTGAATATTCTGATCAGCCAGTTGGCTTTTGAATTCCTGGTTGACATGTTGCTTGTTTACCAGGGTAAACAGAAGATATACCGAAGAAAGTATTAATCCTATCTTGTTTGGCAAAGACTTCCTGACAACAGATTTGCTGCTTAGAAACAGACTTAGAAATAATCCACCCAATAAAGGCACTGTATATACAGGATCAATGATGCTAATACTATCAAACCCGACTCTCCAGTCAGTTATAGGTAGAAAAAGTTGGGTACCATATGCTGTGAAAGTATCCAACATAACATGCGTGAATAAGGCAAGGAAAGTAAGCATCCATCGATCCTTGTAGGATTGAAGTCCAGTCCATTTTATATTTCCTAAAATCCAGGAAAACAAAAACGCACCGATAAAACAGAAAAGTATTGAATGGCTTAATCCACGATGGAGGCTGATTTTCTCCAGGGGATCATATAAAGGAGTAAGTAAAATATCCAGATCAGGAATTGTTGCAATCATTGCCCCCAGTGCAGGTGCTTTGTTGCCAATTTTTTTTCCAAGCAAAACTTCACCAATTGATGCTCCCAATACCGCCTGTGTGATACTGTCCATTCTCTTAATTTTTAAACTTCAATCTCCTGGTCCTGACCCTGGTCATACTATCCACTTCAGTCCACGCCATTATTACATCTTTACCATCTTTTGTAATTCTTGGAAATCCACTTTGTCTGGATGCATTGGATTGTGTAATTACAAACTTTTCCATTCCTGTATCCGCATCAGGTCCTGTAAACATCCCATAGATAAAAGTATCCTCATCTGATTCAGATATCCAGGTTATCAACACAAGATCTTTCTTAAGATACAGGATGTCAACCCTTCCTAGCGGATTAGTATCATCTACCAGAATCGGATCACTGAATGATGATCCCCCATCTTTGGAAAAACCTATTTTAACTTCTCCTTGTCCATCTTTCATACTATACCATACAACCGCAACATCATTCTGCCAGGAGTCTATAGCAGGTCCATTGACCGGGCAACCTGCGATCTTCCAGTTATCCTGAAATACAGGTACCGGAGTTTGCCATTCATCATTGACCTGCCGGACAATATAGATGTCTCTTATTTCATCCTTTGTCCTGTTCCTGTAAACAACAATTGGATTTTCATTAATCATCGCAACTCCTGTTTGACAACAGTCGCAAACCATGGAATCAAGCTCTGCTTCATTATATAAATGTCCCAACTGATCAAATTCCGCAGCCCTCAATGTCATTGCTCCTGCATGTTGATGATGTCCCTGGTGAGCTTCCCCTTTTGTATTCCTCCCATCCAGCCAGGTGATAAACATTCTATCTTCAGACCGGGGTTTCATACTTACGAATCCATGCTCTGCTGGAATACTATCCCTGTGGGGTGTAAACACTTTATCCCAGTCCTTACGATGTACATCTGAAATGGCTACATTGATATCATAATCATAAGTCCCTGAATCACTTTTCCTGAGCCAATGAGCCACTAAATGTTTGCTCTTATCAAAAGATGAGATAGATGGGAAATCCGCCCAATTAACAAACCAGTCATTCCCTTGTGAAACCTGGACAGGGTCAGTCCAACTATTTTCATCCAATTTGGAATAATATAACACATCTGTGGTGTCATTAGTATATTCTACCCAACTGATAAACACTTCTCCCTCTTTATTTGTATACAGATTCGGTTCTCCGCCAACATTCGACTTCAACACTAGATCTTCGTGTTCTATTGTTATCACATGACTTGAAGTTTCACATCCTGATAAGGATAGAATAATGAAACACCAGACAATTAAATTATTCAAATACATCTATGGTGCTCATATGCATTTAATCAACAATTAGTTTCTTTTGAAATGAATACACACCATTTTGAACTTGAATAAAATAAACGCCAGGAACAAATCCGGAAATATCCAATTCGGAATGTATTCCATTAATTGTGAATACTGCTAAACGCTTACCATTGATATCCAATAATTCTAGATTCGATGCATCACCGTTTAGAGAATCGGGTAATTTTATATTTACCAGGGTACTTGCAGGATTTGGATAAACAACAGTTTCATTTGAAAGAGCTATTTCCTCTGCACTTGTACTTTCGCCTGCTTCAACTTTAACCAGGGTATTCATTTCACGATTCACATACCAGAGACTTCCATCAGGTCCAATTTTTATTCCGCTTAACCCGGGACTTCCCGTTGCTATTCTTCCTTCTTCTGTAAAATCAGATCTATCGTAAACAATAATATCACCTGTTCCATAATCTCCTACCAAAAGCAGATCATCTACAATTTCAATACCGCAGGGTCTGATCAAACCTTCAGAAATAACCTCTTCAACTACAAAGGAGCCCATTTGAGAATGCTCAGCAAGCGGTTCGTTTATTTCAGGTATACTTCCTGCTATACCACCAGAATTAATATCCAGTCGCATGACCCTGTCTTTACCATTATCAACAAAATAAAGCCAACCGCTTTCTTTATCCAGAATCATATGATTGGGAATATTACTATCAGCCGATATTCCAATATTCTTATATCTACGGATAATGGCATCAGAATGATCATCATTCCCGGGACCATGATCTTCTACAAAGTCATACCGGACAATGTCCTTATTCCAATTGTCATAAACCCAAAACACATTATCTACTTCATGAGCAATACCCATACTAAGAGGGCTACCATGTAACATATCAAGGTGGCTGCCATTACCACCTGAAGGTTGTGCATAGATGGCCGGATCACTGGACCATAAAGTAGGACCGGTAAAGGTTCCACCGCTATGATTGGCATCCTGGACACCTGCCGTAGTCCCAAAATTGTAATTTTCTGTACTAAATGCGATAGCCGTAGGGAGTGACATAAAATGCCATGCATTACCATCAACTCTTAAATTATAATCATTAGGATTTGTGCTTGCATCTGAAATCGTAAGCGTACTTCCTCCAGAGCTTTCAACTCTTTGATTAATTACCCAAAGTTCGTCCTTACCATCCACCGGGAAAAAATCAAGATCAGTTGGTCTGTCCAGCAAGTCAAATTGATTTGCAACTTCTGTAAATACAGGAACGCTGTTCATGATTTCAACGATGTCATTGCTTTTTTCAACCTTAGGATAAATCTGACTTGTATAAACTGACTTATTATTGTTTAGATTCTGATCTTCCTGACCATTGGTCATTGAGACATCTATTTCAATCGTAAAAATTCCATCAGTATCTGGTGTCCAACCAGAACTTGTATGGAAATTATAAAAAGTGAACGATGGGATATTTATGCCGGAAATCTGTTCATTGACCGGAATACCACCATCTATTGAATAGGCTATATCCAATGAAGTAATTGCAGTAGATCCATTATTAAAGATGGTTCCACTGATTGGAATTTCTCTTCCAACCTCCCCAAACAGGAAGGAATTAACATCTACCAGTTCTGAATCCAGAACGAGAGGTTCTTCTACTAATACATTATCTATAGCAGATCCAAACACCCAGCCTCCGCCATCATTGTACTTAAATGAAATGTATACCGAAGGCTCACCTGCATAATCACTAATATTAATTTTATGCGTATCCCACGAACCATGGCCATGTAGGTCCTCAATTACAGTCCAGTTTGTTCCGTCGGTTGAAATTTCAACCGTAAATTCTTCGACGAAACCCTGGAAACCCATATCGAGATAATAAACATCAAAAGCGAGGATGATATTTTCATAGCCCGAAAGGTCCATTGCAGGAGAAATCAACCTGTCATTTGACTTGTCACAATTACATGCATCATCATTTGTGGCTACGATGCCCGATGAGCCGTTCTGTGTTATAACAAAGAAAGAACTTGAAAGCTGACTGGAAGTACCTGCCTTCCATCCTCCATCAGTAGCCATGGTTTCAATACTCCATCCTTCAGGTATCTTGCCATCATCAAAATTTTCATCAAGAATTATCTGACTATGCAACTGTGAACAAATCAAAAAGGAGCAAACAAGTAAATAGATATTTTTCATTTTTTGGATTTTAAAGATTAATGATTATGACCATCATGATCACTGTGGTCATGTTTATGCCCGTCTGATTTATGATCTTCGTTTATGACATAATCCATTCCACAAACCGGGCAAGTGCCTTCTTCACTGCTGCCGCTACCTTCACAATGCATTGGACATATATAAGCAGAAGTATATTCCTTTCCCTGTTTTTTCATTTCTTCGGATTTCTCCGACTTCTTGTTTGAACAAGAAGTAAGGAATGTGCCGAATAACATTAAGCCAAAGATCACTAAAAAGATTTTTGTGTGTTTCATAATTTGTATGTTTTGTAATTAATTAAATATCAGTGTGTCTTTTACGAGACCACACTTAAGCATTTTACTCCCGAAATATGGATTTCTTATTTCTTTCTCAGCAGATACCCAGTCCGCACCATTATTTTTATTAGCCATCGGACAATGCTGAACATAAAGGCTATCAGTAGTTACTCCAAAGACTTTTATACTTTCTATGAGTGACTGTGACAAGAAATCAAACTGTTTTCTTTGTTGCTCTATTTCTTCGCTGCCGGTCAATTTTTCTCCATGCGATTTAAGGTTGGAGTATAATTTCATCCAGTATAAATGCGCTTCATCATCAAGCAAGCTCATGTCAATTTCATTCAATCTGGTATTGAATATTTCACCCTGGCCAGAAGACGTTTCAATATCGGTATTTACAAGGGCATCTTTAAGTAACAAATAAGCATCTACAAGTTGTGATAACTGCTTGGAAAATTCTTCTGGGGTGACTTCTTTATAATCTGGAATTTTCCCGGATTCCTCTTTCTTCAAAAGCACTGAAGCATTCATCATGCTGGCCTGGTTATTCAGTTGGGCTGCTGCATCAATGCTGAATGCGCCATTGGTAACAATCTCCTCTCCTGCCTTTAGCCCGGAAACGACCTCATAGGAATCACCTATCCTCTCTCCTATTTCTATCTCCCTGTATTGAAAGGATGGAATGTCCAGGTCTGGTAATTTTGCATAGACTACTGAACGCTTACCTGTCCATAGAACTGCAGATTTTGGTACGGTTAAAGTTGCTTTAGAATTACTTTTCGACTCCAATAATCCATAAACCAGCATTTCGGGTTTTAATTTTCCATTTCTGTTCTCAACTTCAACCCTGACATTGGCCACCCTGGTATCAGGATTTATAACGGGATCAATAAAACTTATTTTTCCGCGAAAGCTATTATTAGGCTCGGATGAAGTAGAAAATTCTATCCAATTGCCTTTCTTAATATTTTTGAGATCAGATTCATATGCATCAAATAATACCCACACCCTGTTCAGATCTATAGTATTGAATAAAACCTCTCCCTTCTTCAGGTAATCACCGACAGAAATTCTTTTAGAGGTAACCGTCCCTGAACGGGCAGCCTTGACAGGAAATGTTTCCAATATTTTTCCTGTACGCTCAATCGAATCAATCAATGCTGAATCTATTTTCCAGTACTCCAGTTTTTTCCTGGCAGCTTCAATTAATGAAGGATTAACATCCTGCATTTTAAGTGCCTGAATAAGCTCTCCCTGGGCTGATATCAACTCAGGAGAATAGATCTTTGCAATAGTCTGTCCTTTATATACTTTTTCCCCAGTAAAATTCACAAGTAATTGCTCGATACGACCAGGTATGTGGGTCACCAGGCTTGAGGCTGTCCTCTCATCGGCTTGCACTTTGCCTGAAAGCCTGAGTTTTTTACTTTCTGTTTTCTCACTGGCACCTATTTTTGTCGTTTGAATGCTTGATAGTTGTACAGCAGATTCGGTCATCTGCAAAACAAGTGGATCATCCGAAGTACCCGAATCAAGAGGAATAAGGTCCATTTCACATATAGGACAAAGTCCCTCTTCATTTTGCCTGATTTGCGGATGCATTGAACATGTCCAGATAGATTCATTATCGGGGTTTTCTGTACTAGCAGGTTCTACTTCTGCGGTATCGGTGACATTTTGATTAGATCCAAATAAAATATAACCAGCCACAAGGCCAAGCACTAAAAAAAGTATATACAGAAATATATTTTTATAATTGAATTTCATCTTTTTCAAATTAGTTGTTTAAAAATCTTTTGATGCTGGCCACCGAAAGATGACTTTTAACAATAGCTTGAAGCATCTTCAAATCATAGTTAATAAGTTCCAGTTCAAGCCTGAGCAATTCATCAAAACCTTCACTTTTTGTACTGTAATTCAATGTCAATATTTCAATTGCCGATTGGGTAATTTCAATTTGCTTTCGGTACAATTCAACTTGTAGTTTGAACATCTCATATTCACTGATTGAAGATTCCACAAGCGCCATAAATTGATTGACCATATCCGTTTTCCTCAAATCCAGTATTTCAATTTTCATTTTTTCTTCCAAATCCTTTGACTCGTATTTTTTCCTGTTTAACGGAATTTTCATCGAAGCTCTGAGTTGAATAATATCTCTTCCATTGCTATCAGGAATCGCATCACTTCTTCCATCGACCATAATATAGTCAAGACCAAAGCCCAGGTCAGGTTTGGATGAAAGATCATTCAGTTGAATTGAATTCCTTGAAACCTCCTGTTTAAGATCATAGTAATGAATCATTGGATGATCATTCCTGATCAGTTTCCTGATAGAATCCCGATCAAAAGACATTTCAGCAAATTGTAGCAATGTGTTGATCTCAAGGACAGATTCCGGGGTCCTGTTTAAAAGTTTGTTTATACGACTTTGAGGCTTAATGATTTTCTTGTCTATAATCTCCAACTCCTTAATAATCGCTGCTTTTTCCAGGTCAACCATCAATACATCTGCAGCACTGGCTTCCCCACTCTGGACTTTATCAAGGGCTAAATCATTAAGTGCGTTTAGTACATCAATTCGCCTGGTTAATATTTTCCTGGTTTGATTAAGTTCATAAATTTCCAGGAAAGCGGACTCCAATTCAAATTCCAGTTCCAATCGTCGGGCATCAACCCTTTCCTGTAATGGTAAAGCCTGGCTTTCGGCTAATTTACTTTGTGAATTTAATACGCCTTTCCAGGGAACCATCTGTGTACCACTCAGGCGAAGAATCTGTGCTCCAAGACGGGTTTCTACAGGTAATGGGAAAACACCAAGACCAAATTCAGTATCAGGAAGCTGGCTGACCTGGTTGGATTTTTCCAGTGCAGTCATATATTCTTTCTCCAGAATTTTTAATTCCAGGTTCGAATTGATCATTTCATGACTCAACTCTTCCAATGTTTGGGAAGATAAAGTGTAACAACACCCCATTGATACAATAACAAGAACAGAGACTTTAAGACCGGGGGCTAACGAAGGCATGCGTCCCGATCTTAATCTATGTTGCCATTCATGCCAGAGTGAATATAAAACAGGTACTGTAAACATTGTTATAATTTGTAGTGTCATACCTCCAAATGAAGGTATAGCCATTGGTATCATAATATCAGAACCTCTCCCGGTAGAAGTCAGCACAGGAATTAGAGCTAATATTGTCGTAGCCGTCGTCATCATTGCCGGTCTGACTCTTCTCAATCCTCCTTCTACAACTGCATCCCTTATGGCCATAATGGAATCTGGTTTATTTTGTTTAAAACTATCTCTCAGGAAAGTTGCTACAAGGACTCCATCATCCGTTGCAATTCCGAATAATGCAAGGAATCCGACCCAAACAGCCACACTCAGGTTGACAGACTTTATTTGAAAAAGATCACGCATATTCGTCCCGAATACACTGAAATCCATAAACCATTCTGTATCATACAATCCGATCATTATGAAGCCTCCTGCGAAGGCAATAAACACACCCGTGAACACCATGAATGAAACCGGTATGGATTTAAATTGAAAATAAAGCAGAACAAAAATGATAGCAAGAGCTACAGGAACAACTATTGAAAGTCGTTTATTCGCCCTGATCTGTTGTTCATAATTTCCGGCAAATCTGTAATTAATCCCTTCCGGTACTTCCAACAAACCTTCCTCAATAATAGTCTCAAGATGTAGTGAGGCATTTTCAACGACATCTCCCTGTGCATAATTTGCCTCTTTATCAAATAGTACATAACCGATTAAAAAGCCGTCTTCGCTCTTGATGGATTGAGCACCTGCTTCGTATCTTATATCCACTAAATCTCCTAATGGAATATTGAGTCCTTCTTTTGTATTGACATAAATACTATTCAATACATCAGGATCTGAACGCAACTCCCTTGGGTATCTCAACCGGATATTATACCTCTCCCTGCCTTCAACAGTCATGCTCATCGGCATGCCCCCAACAGCCGTTTGTATATGCTTTTGTACCTGTCCTACCGTCAAACCATACCTGGAGATAGCATCCCGGTCAATGTCAATCAGCATATATGGTTTACCTACTATCCTGTCAGCAAATACTGCCGCATCTTTTACGCCATCTACATCCTTGAGATGCCTCTCTAACTCCAAACCAAAAGCTTCTATAGATTCCAGGTCCGTACCCTGAACTTTTATACCCATTGGTGCTCTCATTCCGGTCTGCAACATCACCAGCCTGGTTTCTATAGGTTGTAATTTTGGTGCAGAAGTCACACCTGGAATTTTTGTTGACTTCACAATCTCATCCCAAATATCATCAGGACTCTTTATCTCATCCCGCCATTGTCTCAAATATCTGCCATCCTTGTCAGGGATCAAATGGCCATCTTCGTCGTATACATATTCACCATTCTCATATCTGAATCTGATCCGGTGACCATTCTCGTCGGTTCTGTATTCCGACTTATAAAGGATTACATTTTCATACATAGACATCGGAGCAGGATCAAGCGCACTGTTTACACGTCCGGCTTTCCCGACAACAGTCTCAACTTCAGGTATTGATGTAACCGCCATATCAAGCAGGCGAAGATTTTTTATATTTTCCTGCATTCCGGAATGAGGCATTGATGTTGGCATTAACAGGAAAGAGCCTTCATCAAGAGAAGGCATGAATTCCTCCCCTGTTTCCTGGTAAATCGTGAATCCCTGGTATACGACAAAACCAACGATAACCAGGAAAATTATCTTGAACCTTAATAGAAATCTCAGGATAGCCTCATAAAAGTAGATGACACAATAGAACAGAAGAATCAGGGAGCCGGCAAATAAAACAATGAAAGTAAAATTACTCAGGTTGCTTTTATTGACACCCAGAGGCATCCATATTTCTGCGAGTAACCATGCTACAATTAAGGCATATATAATATTGCTGATCCATTTCCACAACTTTGAAGCTCTTCCAAGTTTTTTACTTTCAAACCAGAACCCAATCAAACCTGAGAGACCCACAAAAGCCAGGATTAATCCTGCGAACATATTCAGTTTGTAAGCTAGTAATACACCTCCTGCCAAGGCCAGTAAATTTCCTGTAATCTGGAAAAAGCGTTTCCTGGACCTTAATGAGAACAATCCATGTGCCAATGATGGAATTATTGTTATTGCTACAATGATTGAGGCAAGCAATGCAAATGTCTTGGTATAGGCCAGTGGTTTAAATAGTTTCCCTTCAGCAGCTTCCATTGTAAATACAGGAATGAAACTTATTATCGTTGTTGCAACTGCTGTGATGACTGCTGATGCCACTTCGATTGTTGCTTCATAAATACTGGTCATTAAGCTTTCCTCCTCTCCCTGGTTCTCAAGCCGGTTGACAATACTTTCAATGAGTACAATACCCATATCAACCATCGTTCCTATGGCGATGGCAATTCCTGAAAGCGCAACAATATTGGCATCAACACCAAAATACTTCATTGCAATGAAACACATTAAAACGGCCACAGGAAGAGTTCCTGAAACAAGGATTGAAGATTTCAGGTTTAACAACATTAAAATGACAACAAGAACAGTAACCAGGATTTCAAGTGTCAAGGCTTCCTGCAAGGTTCCGATAGTTTCCTTAATTAGTTGTGTCCTGTCATAGAATGGCACAATCCTTACCTTCGATACCCGCCCGTCTTCCATTATTTTACTTGCAAGTCCAGGTTCAAGTTCTTTAATCTTTGATTTTACATTATCAATAACCTCAAGCGGGTTGGCTCCATACCTGGCAACAACAACGCCACCTACTGCTTCTGCTCCGGATTTATCAAGAACGCCTCTTCTCGCTGCCGGGCCCAGGCTTACCTTAGCGACATCCGATATCCTGACAGGTACATTCTTGTTAACAGTTACAACACTCTTTTCTATATCCTCAACAGTTTCTATATATCCAAGGCCTCTCACAAAATACTCAGCCATATTTACTTCTATCGTCTGTGCGCCAACATCAATGTTGCTGCCTTTAATCGCATCCATGATCATTTGCAGTGAGACATTCCTTGATTTCATAGCCTCGGGATCAA
>JABDLO010000442.1 GCA_013002995.1 Saprospiraceae bacterium
GCGTTCCTACCAGGGTAGCTACACCTCCAATAGAGGCACTGTAGGCAATGCTCAATAGTAAACCGGTCGCGAAATGCTGCACTGCTTTTTTACCGTTGATATCTTCAAGTTTGGTTATAATTGATAACAGGATAGGAACCATCAACATAGCTGTCGCGGTATTGGAAATCCACATTGAAAGGAAGGCCGTGGCACTCATGAATGCCAGGAGGATCCTTGCCGGGCTACTCCCGATAAATTTGAGAATGGATAAAGCTATTCTTTTGTGAAGCCCCCACTTCTGAATAGCCAGTGCGACCAGGAATCCACCAATAAAGAGGAAAATAACATGATTGAAATATGTTGCTGAAACCTCTTTTCCATTCATTACGCCCAGCATTGGAAAAAGTACAATTGGAAGCAGGGAAGTGATCGCGAGAGGCACTACCTCAGTAATCCACCATAAGGCCATCAATATTGCTACCGCAAGTGTTGCTGTTACTTCAGGTTTCCCGGGTTCAAGATCGACGCCAAAGATGATGTAGATCGTTAGTGGTATCGAAATTATAAATATGACATAGCGAATGAATTCACCAGGATTGTTACTGATATATTTGCGGCCGGTAGCCATCCAGGGAGGAACTTATTTAAAATAATAAATTAAGATGCTTAAGTAAGGAACCGACTGATAATAATCAATATGCCATCTGATTTAAATCAGGATTTACCAATGATTTTACGGACTCTTCCCCTTGGCACAAGCTGCCAAAGACGTTCATGAAAATAATAGATGAACATTTTGGCAAAAAACTCAATGCCACCTACCTGGAGTGCCTTTGATACATCACCAAAAATGATATAGGCTATGGTAACAGTTGTAGTGGTTGCAATAATTCTCCAACTGAATGTTTTCAGGATACTTCTTAAATGAGATTCTCTTGTAACTTCAGACATTTTTTGACGTTTGAGTGGCCAAAGTTAATTAACCTGATTAATTAAGCAGATAGAATTCAAATATTTCAGATTTTCAGATTGGCCAGATCGGATTTCACTTCTTTGATTTCATCAGAACTGAGTTCGAGCCATTCTAGTGCGGTATCCAGAAAGTTGAAAGGTATAGTTATCTAGAATTTTTTAATGATTATTCCTCTTCATCTCTTGCTTCAAGTAGCTTTAAGACTTTCTGAAATGATTCAATTGCACCGGATTTGCGCTTTTCAAATAAATGCTTCACTCTTCGTCCACTCATAAATTCTCCACTCCGGTGAACGCCCCTTAAAAATGATTCAAAGCCTTTTCCGTGATGATAATATCCCAATGGCGCAATCTTATATGATGCAACGAATTCATTGCAATCCTGGCATTGGACGTACACTCTGTCAGCCTGACCTGCCTTCCTGGAAAGTATGTTTTTCAAATTGTTTGAGAGGCACTTTTGACATTTTTGTACGTGAACAACCATGATTCAATTATTTTTTGTTAGAAAAAAAGTGGGACATAAAACATACAACATAATAATATTCCAATTAATGAGATGATGGTAATCATAGTACCTGACTTCATCATTTCTCCTGAATTTATAAGGCCTGATCCAAATGCTATCGCATTGGGCGGTGTACTGATCGGGAGGACCATGGAAGAGGAACACATCAGGGATATAGCGATCACCAGGATGATTTCTCCATGTGGCAATGAAATAGCTACAGGGATCAAAAGGTTGGCTGTGGCCGTATTGCTCATAAAACTCGTCATTACGGCTGCTATCAGGATGAGCAGGATTAGGACAAACCACAAACTGGATGCTGCAGGTATCAGTGATGCAATCGAATTGGCCAGACCACTTAATTTAATACCGGCCCCTAGGCATAATCCGCCACCCAGCATAAATAGAATATCCCAGGATATATTTCTGAAATCATTGGTCAAAAGCAATTGAGAACCAAAAGCCATAAGGACCACAGATAATCCTACAGTACCCGGTGAGATACCTGTATAACCTGATGTCAGCCAACCAATGACAGTAATTAAAAATATTCCTGTGACGATGTAATGTTCATTTCTGAATTCATGAATCGATTCTATTTCAAGTTCAACATGATCAACCGCAGGAGGATAGATCTTTAATATCAGCCTCCATAATAGAATCAGAAGTACAATCATCAATGGAACTGCAATAACCATCCATAAAGCAAAGGATATATTAAAGCCCATTTGTTGAAGATATTCCATGGCAATCGCATTGGGAGGCGTTCCGATAGGTGTTCCGATACCACCCAGGTTACATGCAAAAGGAATTGCCAATGCCAGAGCCTTTGAAAAATTGGATCCTTCCGGCAGGCTCATTACAATAGGAGCAAGTATGGCAAACATCATTGCCGCAGTGGCTGTATTACTCATCCACATGGATAATAGTGACGAAACAAGAATGATAGAAAACAAGACTCTTGAAGGACTTGTACTGGTTCTTTTGATGATATTCCTGGCAATCATCCTGCTGATACCATACTTGTTTAACAACGCAGCGAGGACAAAACCACCCATGAACAACAGGGTGATATCACCAAAAAATGATATAAGAAAATCTTCTTTACCTGCGCTTATATTATTGGATTCCAGGACGGGTAAAAGC
>JABDLO010000435.1 GCA_013002995.1 Saprospiraceae bacterium
GACCTGGGGCGGTTATCATGATTATGACGTCAATTCCATAATAGATCTGGAAGACAGATGGTCTGCTACAATATTCCTCACCGGAGAATCAAATCATCCGGTTGATAATTATCCCGGATCAACGCCATGTATTGAAACGGATTTTACAATTAGACGTCTCCAGACTTTTAAATTGGCTCCATTGGCTGAGTTTTCATGGAGGATAACCAATAGACAAGGCCAGACAGTTCAATCCGGAAAGGCATTTGCAGATCCTGATGGACGACCTAGAATTCAAGGTGTTACCGTATGTAAAGAACCAATGTGGGCTACCATTACCCTCTTCAAAGAGGAGCAGGAAAGATGCAATGATGAGGACGAACTCCTTACAACTCCGGGGGAGTATTGCCAGGTCATTGATGTGAGCGGAGTGTCTAGAGAGTTTATAACCATTGTGCCCCAGAATTATAACCATGCACAGGAGCACCCTTTGCTCTTTGTTTTTCATCCGGGAGGAGGTGGTATGGTCAATTTCAGGTATGGCCATATCGTAGGAGATGGAACAGGACGAGAAGAATTATTCTCAAGAGCGGAAGATGAAGGGATGATCGTTGTAATTCCCCAGGCTACATTTAATGAAGAGATAAATAATACGGTATGGAATACATTTGAAAATTACCCACAGGATTCAACATGGGTTGATGACCTTTCATTTGTCGAGGTTATGCTGGAACACCACCGATCTGTTTTGAATATAGATGATAACAGGATCTATACTTGTGGTTTTTCCAAGGGAGGTGATTTTTCACAGTTTCTAGGAAGCCAGATGGCATGTACATTTGCTGGTGTGGCGGCTGTTGGGTCTAGTGCGGGCGAAGCTGTTGAATTGGGATCACCGGAATTGGAGTTTAATCCTATTGGAGAGGTGCCGGTACCAGCTTTAATAATGAAGGGTTATCTTGACTTTAAACGACCTTTTGAAGGAGGTTTAAATAATACGGGAAATTATACTACTTCAGCATTTCAGGACTTTCATCATTGGATGGAAAATAATGGATGTGACACCATGTCGATTCAAAAAGAAGTGATAATTCCAGACTCAACCATACTGTATACCAATACAGATTGTAATCGTTCTGAAGTGCAATTTTATGAATGTATTCAACTGCCTCACATATGGCCTGATTCCATTCACAATGTAGGAGTAAATGCCAATCGGCTTTTTATAGACTTCCTGAAGAGGCAAACAAACATCACTTGTAGGGGATCATCAGTATCAGATCAATCATTAGTATTTAATATCTACCCCAACCCAGCCATTGATGTTTTAACTGTGGACATGAATTCGCATTTAATCGATTATTCAATATTTAATTATTCAGGTGAGCTTGTGATAAATGGGCGCTCATCTGGAAGTATAAATATCTCAGGTTTAGCAGTTGGGTTATACTTTATCCGCGTTATTGAAAATGGTATTGTAGGGAGTAGAACTTTTGTAAAAATTCATTGACCTAGGTGATAATCCATAACCTAAAAGTATTATAAGGCTCTTTTAAATAACGTGTTGATTAATGCTTTATGAGATTGGGCTTGTAAGAGAAAGAATAGAATTTTTTGTTTTACATGTGTTTATTCTTCTTCTAAAGTAAACACCACATTTCCCAACCGGAAACAATTGATCTGGGGGTCTCCGGTTACTACTTGTGTATCAATAATTACTTCCTGGCTTTCTGAAATTGAAAAGTTAATGATTTCAGCAAGCTGAGAAACTTCATTATTATATACTGATTCCCCATCTACCTCAATTTTAACAGCCAGATTATAACCTCCAACACAAAACCCTTCACTTTTCATTGTTAATTTTAAATCATAGTTTCCATCAGAAGTAAATTTGGTGTTTTCCTGCATACCCTTCTCGCCAATGGTCCACGATCTTTGGTCAAAAGATTCTTTTGTGCAGCATATTGTGAATATAATCACAATTAAAAGGGTTAGATACTTCATCTTATGTTATTTAGAGGTATTTCCATAACGATTTAACATCTCAAAGTGATACATGTAAATTAAATATCTCAATAATGAACATAAAATTATATAATGGAAGATAAGAATAAATTTACCTTTGTCCTTTGGTAATATTCTAAATCTTAGTTACCCATGATTTTCTTCTTCGGCAATCCCTCTGAGAAAATTTATGCCCTCCAATCCGATCATCCTCTCGACACAGAATCACTGAATAAACTCACCTGGCTTTTTGGTGGGGTCAATTTGATTGAATCTGAAACAATAGATGCAGTCTTCATCGGACCAAGGGCAGCCATGATCACCCCCTGGTCAACCAATGCAGTTGAGATTACACAGAATATGGCGATTTCTGGCATTTCAAGAATTGAAGAGTTCTATTCAGTGTCAGGTGAGGAAGCAGATTATGATCCTATGCTTTCGCAAATGTACCATAAGCTTGACCAAGGTATTTTTACCATTGATATAGAGCCGGAGGCAGTACAATACATAGATGATATTCAAGCCTATAATCAACAGGAAGGCCTGGCTCTCAATGAAGAAGAAGTAACGTATCTTAATCAGCTTTCCGAGAAGTTGGGCAGAAAACTTACCGATTCAGAAGTCTTTGGGTTTTCTCAAGTCAACAGCGAGCATTGCCGACATAAGATCTTCAATGGAACCTTCGTCATTGATGGGGAGAAAATGCCCATGTCTTTATTTCAATTGATAAAGAAGACATCAAGAGAACACCCCAATGACATCGTATCCGCCTACAAGGACAATGTTGCTTTCATCAAAGGGCCGCATGTAACACAGTTTGCACCAGCCAGCCCGGATCACCCCGATGATTATATGGAAGAATCATTTGAGTCTGTAATATCCGTAAAAGCAGAAACACACAATTTCCCTACAACGGTTGAACCATTCAACGGAGCAGCTACCGGATCAGGAGGTGAGATCAGGGATCGACTTGGAGGAGGGAAAGGGGCGATCCCGCTTGCAGGTACAGCCGTATATATGACATCATACTCCAGGTTAAAAGAGAACAGGCCATGGGAGAAAGGAGTAGAAGAAAGGACATGGCTTTATCAGACACCCATGGATATATTAATTAAGGCATCTAATGGAGCATCGGATTTCGGCAATAAATTTGGGCAACCACTGATTGCCGGATCTGTGTTGACATTCGAGCATGAAGAGCATGGGCAGAAAACGGCATACGATAAGGTTATAATGCTTGCAGGAGGTATAGGGTATGGTAAGCTTGACCAAAGTATTAAGGATACACCCAACACAGGAGATAAGATTGTAGTCCTTGGAGGTGACAATTATAGAATCGGAATGGGCGGGGCGGCTGTTTCATCCGCTGATACTGGGGAGTATGGTTCAGGCATTGAGTTAAATGCAGTTCAGCGGTCTAATCCTGAAATGCAAAAACGGGTATCAAATACCATCACTGCCCTTGTAGAGAGTAATCACAATCCGGTAGTTTCAATCCATGACCATGGTGCTGGAGGACACTTGAATTGTCTTTCAGAACTGGTAGAAGATACAGGAGGAAAGATCGAAATTGAAAAATTACCCATTGGTGACCCTACCCTCTCATTAAAGGAAATCATAGGGAATGAATCCCAGGAGAGAATGGGATTGGTAATTGCTGAAAAAGACCTTGAGGCACTTACTAAGATTGCTCAAAGAGAAAGAGCACCGATGTATGTAGTGGGTGAAGTTACGGGTGATAACCGTTTTTCCTTTGAATCAACAGCTCAGGGAGTGAAACCCATAGACCTGGAATTGTCTGATATGTTTGGTAGTTCCCCTAAGACCATTATGAATGACAGTCGGCTTTCAAAACCATACACAGGGATTGAGTATGAAGTTGAACATCTTGAGAACTACCTCTCCCAGGTATTGAGATTAGAGGCAGTAGCATGTAAGGATTGGCTTACTAATAAGGTGGACAGATGTGTGGGTGGAAGGGTAGCGATCCAACAGTGTGTGGGACCACTTCAATTACCGCTCAATAATTGTGGAGTAATGGCTATGGACTTTAATGGACGAGAAAGTATCGCGACTTCAATAGGCCACAGTCCTGTCAGTGCATTGATAGATCCGGAGGCAGGATCCAGAAACTCCATAGCAGAGGCACTCACTAATATTATATGGGCACCTCTTAAGGATGGATTGACATCCATATCATTATCTGCCAATTGGATGTGGCCATGTAAAAATCCGGGTGAAGATGCACGGTTATATGATGCAGTGAAGGCGGTATCTGATTTTGCAATTGACCTGGGGATAAATATTCCTACCGGTAAAGACTCTTTATCCATGGCTCAGAAGTATAGTGGAGAGACCGTTCTTGCGCCGGGGACAGTGATCATTTCAGCGGCCGGCAATTGTGACGACCTTAGAAAAGTCATAACACCAGTATTCAGAAAGACAGATGCTCCGATATATTACATCAATATATCAGGAGATGATCATCGCTTGGGTGGATCTTCATTTGCACAAGTAAGAAATAAAATTGGCAATCAAGCTCCAACTGTACAATCTGCATCCTATTTCAGAAATGCATTTAATACCATACAAGAGGCCATCAGAAAGGAATGGATTATTGCGGGACACGATATAGGATCTGGAGGCCTGGTTACATCATTGCTGGAAATGTGTTTTCCGGATATCAACCTTGGAGCAGCAGTTGATCTCAACTCCATCGGAGAAGAAGATAGTGTGAAGTTGTTATTCTCAGAGAATACCGGGCTCATCATTCAGGCAAGTGAAAGCATTGAAGACCTCTTCAATCAAAATGAAATTCATTACCATAGGATTGGCCGGGTAACGAAATCTGCCCAAATATCCATTGTAAATGGAAATGACAATTTCAATCTGGATGTAAAACAATACAGAGATATCTGGTATGAAACCTCGTACCTGCTGGATGACAAGCAGACTGCTTCAGGATTAGCTCGTGACCGATATGATAACTATAAAAACCAACCTCTTAAGTATCATTTTCCTGAGGGTTTCACTGGGCAGATCTCAACTAGGAATGCGGTAGGCAATAAGCCAATTGCTGCAATCTTAAGAGAACAGGGAAGCAATTCTGAGCGGGAGATGGCCAATGCATTATACAAGGCCGGCTTTGAAGTGAGGGATGTGCATATGACGGATTTGATGTCAGGTAGAGAAACGCTGGAGGATGTTCAGTTCCTTGGAGCCGTAGGAGGATTTTCCAATAGTGACGTTCTGGGTTCTGCTAAGGGATGGGCAGGAGCCATTAAGTACAACGATAAAGCCAGAAAGGCCATTGATGATTTCTTTCATAGAGAAGACACATTATCCATCGGGATATGTAACGGGTGTCAGCTGTTTATGGAATTAGACCTGATCAATCCGGAGTATTCAGATCTGCCTGGAAGAATGCACCACAATAATTCTTTTAAGCATGAATGCCAATTTACATCAGTGACGATTCAAGAGAATCATTCAGTAATGATGCAAGATATGGTAGGCCTTACTCTCGGAGTCTGGATCTCACATGGTGAAGGAAAATTCCATTTGCCGAAAGGTGAAGACGACTATCACATTGTAGGAAAATATGGATATGCTGAATATCCGGCTAATCCCAATGGAAGTGATTATAATGCTGCCTTCCTTGCCAGCAAGGATGGGCGTCACCTGGTCACCATGCCACATATAGAAAGATCATTTCAAGCCTGGAACTGGCCACACTATCCGGAAGACAGAAACGGTGATGAAGTCTCTCCATGGGCATTGGCTTTTGTCAATGCACGGAAGTGGTTACAAGAAAGAATGTGATTAATTTTCAGAGATCCTGGGACATTCAAGTCTCCCAAAATACTTCATGATGCTGATACCAAGAGTAATGATGGCGTCATTGTCTTTACTATTGCCTCGCTGGCGTCCAGGGACACCGATTCCATCCATTAATGAACGATCAGAAAGAGCGACAGCAGTGGGACCCCTATTATCCTCTAATTCTCTCAGATCCGGATAGGTGCGACTTACATCATCAAGGTAATCGGTAAATACCTTGTGATATCTGATATGGATATTAAGTGAGTACTTCTCACTGATGTCCCATTTCCATCCACCACCCACAATTAGGCTACCACTGAAACTGCTGTATTCATCACCCCTGGCCTGGCCTTCAGTGCCGAAATCTCTAAGATTGTAAGTTGTTCCATTTAATTCAGCTTTAGGGTTAAATCTGAATACAGAAGCACCACCAAAAATATATGGAGTGAAATAATTGTCAGAACTGTTATGTATATAGTCAAAAAAGTTGAACTCCATTACAGCTGATAGATCGAATACTGAAGAGTTGAAGCTGAGGTTTCTGTTTCTCTCAAATGTATTGGGGGAATTGGCATCATCTGCTCCCACCCTCATATAGCTTAATGAAACCATAGTTGAAGTACGGGTATTGAAATTCCTTCTTACGTTCAATCCCCCGGCTAATCCAGGTTCTTGAATAGAGAGTCGGTTATTGAGGTCCCCATAATATACACTGGTGCCCAGCCAACCTCCAAGTTCCCATCCTTTCTGTGCGGATAAATCATCGGCACAAAGGAAAAAACTCAACAATATGAATACTTTGGATATGTTCTTAATCATAGATCAGCCAATAAAACGCAAGTAGTATTACATGTATTATGCCACAAGTGTAACAATAATTGCAATGATGAAGGGTTTATTTAAGGAATATGATGTTAAACATGGCCTAAATACTTGCTTATTTGGAAAAATGATAATACCTTTGCTTTGTGTAAATTATACACTAAGTAATTATATTAACTAAAATATCATACTTAAAAAGCCGCCATTATTGTATAATTAGTTTTCTTTGCGGCCATTTTCGTCCCAATCCGAGTAAAGAATCACATTATTTATCACTATAACTTATTTAAAATTTTATTTGCGATGAGCACAACTAAAAAGTATTTGAAATCTAAGCCTGTATGTAAGGTGACTTTCAAATTCCCAAAAGAAGCCGCTAACGGAGCTAAAAAAGTAGCTATTGTTGGTGATTTCAATGACTGGAATGAAAAGAAAGATAAGATGAAAGCGCTTAAGAACGGTTCATTTACCAAGACTCTTGATCTTGAAGTAGGAAAAGAATATCAATATAGATTTCTTATTGATGGAGAAGTATGGGAAAATGACTGGAACGCTGAAAAATATGTTCCAACAGGTGTAAGCCTTGAGGAAAATTCAGTAGTTGAGGTTTAAGAATCTCTTCTTAATCTAGAAAAACAAAAGGCTCTTGTGGTAACACAGGGGCCTTTTTTGTTTTCTATGAATCTCTGTTTATTTAATTAGATTGCTCTATCTTACCTCAGTATGAAAGCAGCTATATATCATCAATACGGTGGTTCAATTATGATGGATAATCTACCCGATCCTTCACCTTCACCTGATGGAGTAGTTATCAAAGTAAAAGCCACAGGTATCTGTCGATCCGACTGGTATGGCTGGAAGGGCAACGATAGTGACATTGTGCTTCCACATATACCCGGACATGAACTGGCAGGCGAGGTGGTTGCAGTGGGAAGAAATGTTAATAAATGGAAGGGAGGAGAACGAGTAACAGTCCCATTTGTAGGAGGATGTGGTCACTGCCCTGAATGTGCAAGTGGCAATCACCAGGTGTGCGATCATCAGTTTCAACCGGGTTTCACAGCTTGGGGATCATTTGCAGAATATGTTGCCATTGACTATGCCGATGTAAACCTGGTAGAATTGCCAGAGAGTATGGATTATGTTTCAGCTGCCAGTCTGGGGTGCCGATTCATTACAGCATTCAGAGGAGTTGTCGATCTGGGTAATGTAGAACCGGGACAATGGGTTGCAGTGTATGGTTGTGGCGGAGTAGGGTTGTCATCAATTATGATTGCTAAAGCTTATGGAGCACATGTAATTGCAGTAGATATTAATGAACAATCTCTTAAAATGGCGGAAAAGTGTGGAGCAGATTATTGTATTAATAGTCTCAAAGTACAAGATATTTCCCATAAGATTCATCAGTTATCTCATAGGGGTGCTCACATTTCAATAGATGCTTTGGGTCATAAAGAGGTCATCATGCAGTCTGTTTATTCCTTACGGAAAAAGGGGCGTCACATTCAGATTGGATTATTAGAAAAAGAAGACGTGAAGGTTTCAGTTCCGATGGATCGAATTATAGCCCATGAATTAAAAATACTAGGCAGCCACGGAATGCAAGCTCACAGATACACTGCCATATGGGAATTAATAGAGCAAGGAAAGGTAGAGCCTTCTCAACTTATCTCAAATGAAGTTAACCTTAAAGATGGAATAGACATATTAACTTCAATGGAACTACATCCACCTGAAGCAGTTGCGGTAATAACAGACTTTTCTTAAGACATCTTATACATCACTGAGCCCATAGGGACAATGGCAAGTTCTATGCTCCCTTTGCGGCCATGTTTTTCTTTCTTTCTGGTTTTAATGGTCTTTTTTACTTTGTATCCACTTCCCCAATACTTATCGTCATCGCTATTGAAAATCAACTTCCATGATTTAGATTCCGGAACTCCAAGTTCATATTTGGGGTGAGCATTGGGAGTGAAATTGAGAACCACAAGAATGGTATCTTTTTCCTTCTTCCCTTTCCTTAAGAATGCTATGATAGAGTTATCGGCATCGTCATGTGCCACCCATTCAAAGCCACTATGATGAAATGAAAGTTCAGTGAAAGCCTTTTCTTTCTTATATAATGTATTGAGGTCTTTCACTAAAGCCTGCACGCCGGCATTGGGTTCGTGACTCAATAGGTGCCAGTTTATTTCTCTTTCATGGTTCCACTCTGAATATTGCCCTATTTCCCCACCCATAAAAAGCAACTTGGCACCTGGGTGGCCATACATATAGCTGTATAATAATCTAAGGTTGGCAAACTGTTGCCATTGGTCACCGGGCATCTTGTTGACCAGGGAACACTTAAGGTGAACCACTTCATCATGAGACAATGGCAACATGAAATTTTCTGAAAAGGCATATACCAGGCTGAAGCTTAATTTGCCATGATGAAATTTCCTGTAGATGGGGTCCATACTGAAATAATCGAGGGTATCATTCATCCATCCCATCATCCATTTCATGCCGAATCCCAGGCCTCCGTCATGGACAGGCTTAGTTACATTGGCATAAGAAGTTGATTCCTCAGCAATAGTCTGTGTATCCGGGAAATGATGGTAAACTGCTGAATTAAATTCTTGCAAGAATGAAATTGCCGCAAGATTCTCATTGCCTCCATATTCATTAGCCTCCCATTCTCCTTCATTTCTGGAATAGTCGAGATAAATCATAGAAGCAACAGCATCTACCCTAAGGCCATCAATATGAAATCGATCTAACCAGAATAAAGCACTTGATATCAGGAATGAACGCACCTCATTTCTTTCAAAATTAAAAATGAGAGACTTCCAGTCCGGATGAAACCCTTTCCTTCTGTCGGGATGCTCATAGACACAGGTGCCATCGAAGTTGGCCAAAGCCCATGCATCGGCAGGAAAGTGAGCGGGCACCCAATCTAAAATAACCCCAATTCCTGCATTGTGAAATGAATCGATCAGGTACTTAAGGTCTCCCGGTTCTCCAAATCTTGACGTTGGAGCAAAATATGAAGTTCCCTGGTATCCCCAGGAAGGTTCATAGGGGTGCTCCATTACCGGCATAAGTTCTACATGTGAGAACCCCATCTCCTTCACATAATCAACCATTTCTATTGCCATTTCACCATATGTTAATGGCCGATAAGGATCAAGGTTTTTCTTCCATGACCCCAGGTGTACTTCATAGACGTTAAAGGGAGCTTCAAGGCTGTTGTGTTTTTTCCTCTTCTTCATCCACTGCTGATCCGACCAATTGAATTCTTCATCCCATATTACAGAGGCAGTCCGTGGAGGCTTTTCAGTATACCTTGCAAAAGGATCTGCTTTGGTAAGGATCTGACCATTATGCTTAGAATATATTCTATACTTATAGATTTCTCCTCTTTCAATACCTGGTAGAAACCCTTCCCATATTCCGGAACCATCCCATCTGACATGAAGATCATGACCTTCTTCTGTCCATTCATTAAAATTTCCTATCACAGATACCCTTTCAGCAGCAGGAGCCCAAACTGCAAAATAACACCCTTTTACCCCATCTACTTCTATAAGATGAGCACCCATTTTTTCATATAGCTTAAAGTGTTTTCCACTTTTAAATAGCTCAATGTCAAAATCAGTAAGAAGACTGTGAGATAGTATGTTATTCTGCATGTTATTGGATTGGTGTGTGATTAACAAAGATGCCGAAAAATCGATAGCTTACTACACAACATAAAATATAAATTGTCTAAACAAATTGATTTTTCAACAAGAATTTAGATTTATGAATACAAGGTTCAATAAAACAAATACTTGCATATATCATTCATTACAATTCTGATTGTAAGCAATATTGATGATAATAATGTTCAGAAAATAAAACTTTCAAGGTTTAATTGGGGTTTCTAAATCTAGTTAAAATACATCAAAAGCCAGTCCAAATGTGGCAATGGTGTCTGAACTTCAGTTAATTAGGTAGGAAAGATTTATTGAATTACTATTTTTGCAGGCATGTTTCCAAAATACGATGTCATAGTAGTAGGTGCCGGACACGCCGGATGTGAAGCCGCAGTAGCAGCCGCCAACCTCGGTAGCAAGGTCTTATTGGCTACCATGAACATGAATACCATCGCTCAGATGTCATGTAATCCAGCTATGGGAGGAGTAGCTAAAGGCCAGATAGTAAGAGAAATTGATGCCCTGGGTGGATATTCAGGAATCGTCAGTGATGTAAGTATGGTTCAATTCAGAATGCTGAATAAATCCAAAGGGCCTGCTATGTGGAGTCCACGCACACAAAATGACAGGATGATGTTTGCGGCTGAGTGGAGGAAGATGCTTGAGGCTCATCCCAATATTGACTTCTGGCAGGAAATGGTAACAGGAATAATTGTCAAGGACGGTAGATGTACAGGAATTAAAACCGGAATAGGGCTGGAGATTGAAGGCAGGTCTGTTGTATTGACCAATGGGACTTTTCTCAATGGATTGATCCACATAGGAGAAAAACAGTTTGGTGGTGGAAGAGCAGGAGAAAGGGCATCTAAAGGAATAACAGAACAATTGGTGGAATTGGGGTTTGAGTCAGGGCGCATGAAGACAGGTACACCACCCAGGATTGATGGTCGTTCACTTGATTACAGCAAGATGGAAATCCAGCCCGGGGATAAAAAAGTAAGTGGTTTTTCATTTGCGGAAACGAAAAAACCGGAAAGTCAGATGTCTTGCCACATCACTTATACCAATCCTGAAGTACATGAACTACTTAAGACAGGATTTGAACGGTCACCGATGTTTAATGGAAGGATCAGAGGATTGGGTCCGAGGTATTGCCCTTCCATTGAAGACAAGATTGACAGATTCTCAGATAGAGAGCGACATCAACTCTTTGTTGAACCGGAAGGATGGAATACTTGTGAGATTTATGTCAATGGATTCTCATCTTCATTACCTGAAGATGTTCAGTATAAAGCTTTAAAGAAAGTTCCGGGATTTGAGGAGATGAAGATGTTCAGACCTGGATATGCCATTGAATACGATTTCTTTCCACCCACTCAACTGGACATCAGCCTTGAAACCAAGCTTGTAAAGAGGTTATTCTTTGCCGGTCAGATCAATGGAACAACCGGGTACGAAGAAGCAGCCTGTCAGGGAATGATGGCAGGAATCAATGCGCATCAATCTATTAATGAGGAAGAGCCATTTATATTGAAACGATCAGATGCATACATCGGTGTATTAATTGATGATCTCGTTAATAAGGGCACTAAAGAGCCCTATAGAATGTTTACATCAAGGGCAGAATATAGAATTCTGTTGAGACAAGATAATGCAGATATCCGGCTGACGCCAAAAGCAGTTGCTCTTGGAATGACCGATATGGATGAAAGAATGGATCGTGTAAATGAAAAAAATCTTCAGGTAGAAGAAATTCAACGTAAGATTCGTAAGACGAGTATTGATCCAGACTCTATCAATGGATTTCTTGAATCTATCCAATCGGCTCCAATCAGACAAAAAGTAAAAATGGATTCTATATTATTAAGGCCCAATGTCAGATTGTCAAATATTTTTTCATGTGTTCCTGCATTTGCAGAAGCCATGTCTAAATATGATGATGAAAGCCTCAACCTTGCTGAAGTGACCATGAAATACAGTGGATACATTAAGAAGGAACAGGAGATGGTTGAGAAGATGAATAAATTGGAAAATCTTGTCTTAAGAGAGGAGATCGCTTATGATACAATTGCATCTCTATCTGCTGAAGGAAGAGAAAAACTTAAAACAATACGACCGAGAACCCTGGGACAGGCCAGCAGAATAAGTGGAGTCTCACCCAGTGATATCTCAGTATTGTTGGTTCATATGGGAAGATAAAGTTTATTAAAGTGAAGAATACCAATCAATGTCCGAAATGCGGCTCTGCTGATATTGTAAAAGAGAGCAAGCAGTCTAATAAATTGAGTTACAACAATTTTGTTACAGTTAAGCAAAACTGGGCTAAGTTTATCCTGATGTCTCGTTACATCTGCTTACATTGTGGTTACACTGAAGAATGGATTGACGATCCAGAAGATCTTGCCAAGATTGAGAAAAAACTAAAAAAAGAAAATAAAGATTACGACGGATTTGTGTAGGGACAAGTATGAATAAGGAACGCATAATAGGGAGATATGAAGGAGAAAAGGGTGGACCGCTGCTGGTCGTCCTGGGTGGAATGCACGGGAATGAACCCGCCGGCATCAAGGCCATCGACCTAATGTGTAAAATGCTTGAAGTAGAACCCATCACCAATCCCTCTTTTCATTTCAAAGGTACATTTATGGGATTGATCGGTAACCTTCAGGCGGTCAAAGCCAATAAGCGGTTCATCAAAAAGGATTTAAATCGACAATGGGAAGTAGACAATGTCAATAGGGTCATGAATGCAGACATCTCTTCTCTTAAAGCTGAAGACTTAGAAATGAGAGAGATCCTCGATGTTCTGCATCAGGAGATTAAAGAGCATGATGTAAAGAAATTGGTAGTTCTTGATTTGCATACAACGTCTTCATTTGGTGGGATATTTACAATTCCTTCTTCGGACCCTGAGAGCCTTCGCATCGCACTTGAATTACACGCGCCTGTAGTTCAGGATATGCTGGAAGGTATCCATGGCACCACCTTGCATTATTTCATTACTGAGAATATGGGGGTTGATACTGTCGGAGTGACATTTGAATCCGGACAGCACAATGAAGAATTATCCGTCAACCGTGCTATAGCAGCCATCACCAATTGCATGAGGTCAATAAGTATGGTCGAGGCAGATCATGTTGAAAATAGACACGACACTATCCTTATCGAGTATTCTAAAGATTTACCGAAAGTAACCAGGATGATCTCACGATATGGAGTTACCGAGGAGGATCGCTTCAGGATGTTAAATGGATATGAAAATTTTCAAGCTGTAAAGAAAGGGGAATTGCTTGCTGAAGATAAAAAAGGAAAAATTTACGCAAGCGACGATGCATTAATTCTGATGCCTTTATATCAGGAACAAGGGGAAGATGGTTTTTTCCTTATTCAGAAGATTGAAGGGTTTTAATCTATTACAATTACTTTCTCACATTGACTTCTGATTGAGTTATTCAAGCATAAGTAGTAAACTCCAGGCTGGATATGAGTGATATCAAGAGATTGGGATGTGTTGGGTTTAAGGTTCTTAAGTTCTTTTTTTACCATCATACTTCCATTACCATCATATAGAAAGACAAATGCTTCGTTTAGGCTTACAGAATTGATATTAAAAGTGATTTGGTCCCTTGAAGGATTAGGAAACACATGAAGATTAAATAGTTTGCCTGATGTCACAGTAGGTCTTGTAGATGTTGTGTTACCGTAATCATAGATTTGTAAATCATTGGTTTCTTTTAAGTAATAAAAGGAATTGGATGATACCTGATTAAATGATTGATGCATACCACTTGGCCATAATACAACAAGGCTATCGATTACCATGTCACCTGTTCCAAAATGAACGATGTAACTATTATTAGAAAGGTAACTGCTTCCCCCTGTCACTTCTCTTTTCAGCATGCGGTCCCCGGAAAATAGTTGGACTTGTGCTCCGATTCCGGATCTGTTAGAGACGGTTCCTTCTAATTTTAGTTTGATATAATTACCGGGCTCTGATCCTTGGTTGAAGTATATCAGAGCATTTCCTTCATTATTTTCTTTAATTCTTACATTGTTAACGACAAGGTCAAGCAATCCATCATTATTCAAATCAGCGTATGCTGCCCCTCTCCCTTTATGAGGGTTGTCAATACCTGCCCGTCTGGATATATCACGAAAATTATCAATAGAGGGGTCATAGGTATATAGCTTATTAAATTGAGGATCGTAGGATTCACTGATTGATCCTTTAGCGACGAATAATTCCAGGTAGGAATCATTATCCAGATCTGCAAAAAAAGTACCCCAACTAAACCCGAGGCCATCGTTGACATTATATCGTAGGTTTCCATCATTGAATACCGGACCTGTTTCAGTGAGGAAGAAAGGACATTCTCCAATATTAGAAAGGTAGTAATCGAAGTAACCATTGCCATCGACATCACCGATTGCAATGCCCATGCCATCCATTCTCACATCCATGCCGTATTCTTCAGCTCTTTCAACCATCTGATCATTTGACGGGTCATTGAGAAAGACTTCGTTGGGAGTATATATGGATCCAAAGTCGTTGACAACATAAAGATCGGGGTCCATGTCATCATCGATATCCGTAAAGCACGAAACGAGGGTGCAGCCATCTGTGGCTCCTACAAATTCTAATTCACTCGTTCCAAAAGTCCAGGTATCTTTATTTTCAATAAAATGATTGGGTTCTTCCGAAATGATGTTTCTAAAAAATGGGTCTCCTGAAAAGTTAACAAAATTACTAACATATAAATCCAGGTCACCATCGAGATCAACATCTCCCAGGGTACAGGAAGTACTCCACTTGGTACCGAAAAAACCCGCCTCTGAAGATACTTGCTTGAAGTATTGTCCATTAATATTTCTCAGACATATATTAGGTTGTCCTTGCTGGGTTGTAATGAATAGGTCAGTAAATCCATCGTTATCTAAATCTCCTGCTACAACACCTACGGTATAGTAATCGACCATAGAGTCAGCTCCAGTATCTATTGTTGCGTCTATGAATGTTCCATCTCCTTTATTGAGATAAAAGTGATCTGAATATCTACCCCCGGTCAGATATATGTCTTCATATCCATCATTATTAAAATCGATGATGGACACGCCGCCCGACATCTGATTGGGGTCATAGGTTATATGAGACAGTCCTACCTCTTCTGTTACATCAGAATAAAGCTGGGCAGATAAAGAGTTGAGCCCTACAAAAAATATCAGAAAGAGAAATCTACTTTTCATATGAAACGAAGAAAAGACTGCCCTTTATAGAAGGGCAGTCTTTATATTATCTGATATTATAAATTAATATCCTGGGTTCTGTTCCATCTGTGCATTGGTATCCATTTCTGCTTGTGGTATTGGCATTACGAGCTCAGGAGCATCATAATTATAACCATCTACACTACCCTGGGTGCGGAATACATCGTGTATTGAAAACCCTTCAAATGCGAGTTCTAATACCCTTTCATTGAGAACATCAGCTACCGTTACAGAGCTTAATGCTGGAGCTCCTGCTCTTGCTCTTACAGCGTTTACATCATTAAGCGGAGTATCTCCAGTTGTTGTTCCTGCTTCAAGATTAGCTTCTGCTCTGATAAGGTACATTTCAGCGAGTCGGATTAATGCAATATTGGCAAATTCATTGGTGTATTTAGATGTTAACCTTTCACCACTTTGACCACTCGGATAAAAGAAAAATCCTCTTTCATCGCCACTTTCAAAAAGGCTTACATATGCATCAGTGATGGTTACATCACCTCCTCTACCTCCATTGCCTTCATCAGCATAAAAAGTTACCAGCTGATTGGTTCCAGTCTGAGAGGTGACCTGAAATGCAAAGATATCTTCTGAACTATCAGCATCATTGTTAAATGCCGATGCATAGGAAGAAGTCAGGCTGTGGCCACTGTTAGCAATGACACTATTGGCAGCATCTCTGGCTGCAGCAAAATTTCCTTGTTGTAATTGTACTCTGGCAAGTAATGCCTGAGCAGCATATTTATCCGCAAAGAAACCATTTTCTTCAGGAAGAAGTGAAATAGCTGATTCTAAATCACTCACGATTAAGCTGTATGCCTCAGAAACAGAGTTTCTGGCAATTGAAAGATCACCGGAATAATCAAGAATACCTTCTGTTCTGATAGGAACACCTTTGGTTCCGGAAGAAAAATGTCTAACAAGGTCAAAATAATTAAGGGCTCTTAAAAATTTAGCTTCTCCTTCGATTCTATTTTTCTTGTCAGTATCACTGGAAATAATGTCAACATTATTGATCACCAGATTGGTCTGGTTGATCACCTCGTAGGCATTGTTCCAGAAATTTCTTACAAAAGTATTATCTGCAAGCATGGTCTTGTTCTTAACCTCTCTGGGCTGACTAAATGTACCACTCCAAGAGGTAATTTCTCCACTACCCAGTAGATCAGCCATCATCTGTAATTGTCCACCATAAGAAGCTCCCTGTCCTGCTTCATCATAGGCTCCGATGAGAATGTTTTCAATATTAGATTCGGAAGTAACCGCTACATCACCTGATATAGATTGTTCAGGTTCTAATTCAAGGTCTCCTTCACACCCGACGGCGAATACCAAAAGAAGGAGATATATGATTTTATAAAATTTCATGATTCTTAGTTTTAAAAGTTAATGTTGAGACCTATAGAAACTGTCTTAGCTGAAGGTGCAGAATAAAAAGCTTGCCCAGATGCAAAACCACCTGAATCTGCTCTTGATTCAGGGTCATAACCAGGATAATCGGTAATGGTAAGCAGGTTAATACCTGTTACATAAACTCTTGTTGAGCTAAAGCCAATTCTCTCAAGCATTGATGAAGGAAGATCATAACTGAAAGTAAGATTTCTTAATCTGATGAAATCTGCATTTTCAAGCCATCTTGTTGAATGACCTGTTCCGTTACTCCAACCCAATCTTGCTTGAGGAATATCGGTAATGTCACCAGGATTCTGCCATCTTTCCATCTGGTCTACTGTCTGATTATCAAACCAGTCTCCATTAGCAGACTGGAATCTACCACCTGAATTGTAAATACTTGCACCCCATTCTCCCATAAATGTGAAATCAAGACTGAAGTTGTCGTAGGTAAATGTATTGGTAATACCGGCGATCATATCCGGGAATGGGTTTCCTGCTACAATTCTTTCTGCTTCACCAATGTCATTGGTGGTAGCTTCAGGATCACCACCTTCTGCATTTAGATAGTATAATGCATCTCCATTATCAGGATCAACACCAGCATATTCAGGCATAAAAAATGATGATACAGACTCACCCACTCTGTTGATGTTACGACCAAAGATAATATCTGAATTGTCGTTAGGTAAAGAAACAATTTCATTCTGATTGGTTCCAACATTAAAACTGGTATTCCAGCTAAATTTTTCTGTACTTAAATTTTCAGTTCTGACCACGAGTTCTACACCATTACTATTTAGTCTACCGATGTTCCTATTAATTGAACCAGCACCGGAACTTCCAGGAAGAGGCACAGAGAACAATAATCCATCTGTATTCTTGGTATAGTAATCTAATTCACCAGAAATCTTATTGTCCAGGAATCCAAACTCCAGACCGAAGTCAAACTGCTTCGAAGTTTCCCAGGTAAGATCATTATTTCCTGGCTGTGTGGGAGCAATACCAGGACGTTGGTTATAAGAAACTCCACCAAACAAGAACCTGGAAGGGAAGTTACCAATCTCAGAGTTTCCTAATTCACCATAACTGGCTCTTAATTTTAGGAATGAGAATGTACCTCCTTCTCCAAAGAAGTCTTCTTCTGAAACTATCCAACCTACAGATCCTGCTGGGAACACCCCAAATCTGTTGTTACTACCGAATCTTGAAGACCCATCTCTTCTTATACTACCTTTAATGAAGTATTTACCATTGTATACATAGGTCGCTCTTGCAAAATAGGAAAGGAAATTATACCTGGTATTGGTTCCATTTCCAGCGGTAATTTCAGCAGCACTTGCTACAGTCTGAAAGTCGTCGGAAGGAAACTCTGTACCTGTAACACTTCTAAATATTCGATTTACGTCGTTGAACTCTGTACCCACCACAATATTTAAATCGTGGCCTCCACCAAATTCATTGATCCAGGTCAAATAATTAGAGAATACATATCCTTCTGAAGTTGCATTGGATGAATAAGCAGAACCATTGGTAGATTGAAATGGTGTTAATCTACCCCTGAATTGATCTTCAGTCTGGTAACTTAGGTCATAACCGAAATCTGAATTAAACTTCAGGTTATCAAGAATATTGTATTCAACATATGCCTTTCCTGTTACCCTTCGTAACCTGGTGTCATAATTAGCATAATCGGCTTCTAGTAGGAAGTTGGGATATACCGTACTGGCAAATGGTTCTCCATTTTCCAGTCTGGCTGGAGAAATAGGAGCTTGAGCAATGGCTTGAAGTGGTGTTACAAAAGCATTGTCATTCGCTACCCGGTCAATGGTTGTTTTAGAAAAACCAATATTCAATCCGGCAGTAAACTTGCTGTTGAAGTTGTGCCTGACATTGGCTCTGGCAGAAATACGATCCAGGTTGTTACCGAGGATGATACCTTTATTATCGTTGAAAGATCCTCCGAAATAATAGGTTGTTTTCTCATCTCCTCCTGATACACTCATATCCACATTGGTTAATGATCCTGTCCTGAAAGCAACATCATTCCAGTCGGTATCAATTACTCCATTTCTCCAATCAGTACCATTGGAGTATCTGTCAAATCTACCTTCAACAAATCCTTCAGAAGGCCAGCCACCAAATGCTCTACCATTTTCTCCTGCTTCAAGTAACAATTCTACATATTGGTCAGCATTTAACCATTCAACAAGGTTAGTAGGCTCACTAGTACCACTTGAGATATTTAAGGAGACAGTTGCTTTACCAGTCTTGCCTCGCTTGGTGGTAATAAGTACAACACCATTGGCCCCCCTGGCTCCATAAATCGCAGCGGAACTCGCATCTTTTAGGATTTCAATGGATTCTATTTCACTTGGACTTAATGATAAAAGTGGATTAGTAGGAGAACCATTATTGGATTCATTCTGATTGATTAATGGAATTCCGTCTAAGACATAGAGCGGATCATTACCAGCACTAATACTTGCTGCACCCCTTACTCTGATCTGAATGCCAGCCTCGAGTTTACCATTAATCTGTGTAACCCTTACACCTGCTGCCTTACCTGACATGGTACTCTGAAAGTTAGCAATCGGAACACCTTCTATGTCACTGGAAGCCAGCTTGGCAATATTATCTGTAAGATTTCTCTTACTGGATGTACCGTATCCGATCACAATTACCTCCTCAAGAAGCTCATCGGCAGTTGATAAAGAAATTGTGTAACTGGTTGCTCCAGTCAATTCCACTTCCCTGGTTGTGAATCCAGTGTAAGTGACAATAAGTCTAGTTGCTTCATCGGAAACAGTGATCGAGAAGTTACCGTCAAAATCAGTAATGGTACCATTGACCGTGCCCTCTTCAAGAATGGAGGCACCGATCAGCGGCTCTCCTGCGTCGTCTGTTACTGTACCAGTGATGGTCGTCTGTCCGATGACCACTACCGCACATAGCAATAGAACAAATGTTGTTAATAGATTTTTCATAGGTCTATTTTTGTGATTAAAGTGATTTTATTGAATATCAAGATTGCAATTATTTTTAGAATTTACTGTTATTCTTTAGTTGATTATATCACATACCTTTGAAATATTGAGAAACCTCAATACCATAGTGTATGGTAATTTTCCAATTACCCGATTGTTAGCAAATGATATTAATATCTACTCCTTCAATGAATAGCCCTATAATAAGAACTACTCACAAGCCTGATTCCTTTACAAGTTTTATATTCCTTGATTAAGGTATCTGAACACATTATAAATAACGATTTGAATGTGCTATATGCAAATGTAAGAAAGTGATTTTTAAGTTCTAATTATTAGCGAAGACATTTAGCTTATATCACCGACCTTCATTTTTTCAGCATTTTCTGCTACCTGAAGGGCCTCAATGATACCTCCAATGTTACCCTCCACGACTTTGTCGAGACTATAAAGGGTCAGGTTTATTCTATGGTCTGTCACCCTATTTTGGGGATAATTATAGGTGCGGATTTTATCAGAACGATCACCTGAACCGACCAGGGATTTTCTCTGAGCTTTCTGCTCGGCGTAAGCACGTTCAGCTTGAACTTCTCTGATTTTTACATAAAGTCTCTGGAGGGCAATCTCTCTGTTTTTATGCTGTGATCTTGAGTCTGTACTTTCAGAAACAATTCCAGTAGGAAGATGTGTAAACCTCACTCCGGATTCAGTTTTATTGACATGCTGTCCACCGGCACCACTTGATCTGAAGGTATCTACCCTTAATTCATCTTTCCGGATATCAATATCTTCTTCTTCGAATTTAGGTAAAACAGCTACGGTTGCAGCAGATGTGTGAACCCGACCCTGTGACTCTGTCTTTGGCACTCGCTGAACCCTGTGGGCTCCGGATTCAAACTTCAATTGGCCATATACATCTTTACCATATACCTCAAGCACGATTTTATTATAGCCGCCTACTGATCCTTCATTGACATCAAGGACTTCTACCTTCCAACGCTGAGTCTCGAAGTATTTAGTATACATTCTATATAGATCACCCGCAAAAATACTGGCTTCATCTCCTCCTGTTCCTGATCGTATTTCCATGATGACATCTTTGCTGTCTTCAGGGTCTTTTGGAATCAGCAACAACTTGATTTTTTCTTCTATTTCTTCCCTGGCAGGTAGCAACTCGTCCAGCTCCATCCTTGCCATTTCTTTCATCTCCGGATCGGGATCCTTTAGCATTTCTTCCGAAGTTTCAATATTCCCGAGTATGGTTTTGTATTCACGGAACACATTAACTACGTCCCTAAGGTCTTTATACTCTTTATTAATCTTGGTAAATTTCTTGATGTCTGTGACTACTTCCGGATCAGAAAGTTTTTCCTCCAAGTAATAAAAGCGTTCTTCTATGGCCTGTAATTTATCGATCATATCGAGCGCAAATGTACTTCTTTTTAGTTATGGGTAATAGGTGTATGTCTTAAGTTTATTGCTCAAGCCTTATAAGATATTGCTCAATTATTCCACCTCGTCATAATCAACAAATTCATCATTGTCTGGTTCCTGAATGGGATCATCCATTTCTTTTAGGTCGAGAGGTTTTGGTTTAGTGATCATTCTATAAAGAATAAATATTAGAAGGCCTACCAGGATATACTTCATTGACTTGCTATTTTTGTGTAGAAGATATTCAACACCAAATGTATTCAATAAATTCTTAAAGTGGAATACTCAATCGACGATCTCATTATCTATCAGGATGACCGATTAATTACTGTCAATAAACCAACAGGTGTTCTGGTTCAGGGAGATCCTTCAGGTTCATGGAACCTGACTCAGGCAATGGAGCAAAGGTTTAGCAGGCAGGTTTACCTCATTAACAGGATAGATCGGCCGGTATCTGGTGCTGTTATATTTGCCTTGAGTAAGAGTGCTTATAATGAACTTATGAAGAAGTGGAAGGAAGAGAAAACAGTCAAAACGTACATAGCCATTGCTGAGGGAACCTGGTCAGAAGAAAGAAGAATTATCGAAAATAGACTGGTAAAAGGAAGAAATCAAAAAGCAATAATCAGATCGGATGGGAAATTGTCAAAGATGGCTGTCTCCTCTTATCCCATATACGAACGATATACCTTATGTATTATTCAATTAAATACAGGCAGGTTTCATCAGATCAGAGCATTGATGTCACATGAAGGCCATTCTATTAAAGGAGATGTAAAATATGGTGCACGTAGGAAGAATGAAGATCGATCCATTCACCTTCATTGTTATCAAATTTCAATTCCAGGAATTATTGAAATAAAATGTGCGTTACCGCAAAAGGATATCTTATGGAAAAAAGCGGAAGAGTTTTTGCTAAAAAATGATTTGTAAACCTCTAAGTGTTACCTATTGTTAAATTTATAGTCTAAATAATAAATTCTAAACATGACTGAGTTAGCGATTGCTAAAAAAGACCTGAATAAGCGTGGTTTTCTGGACATTGATGTAGACCCAACAATGGATCTTTATGAAGAGATCAATAAGTTAAAAAAAGAGAAGAACGCCATTATTCTGGCGCACTATTACCAGGAGTCTGAGATTCAGGATATTGCTGATTACATAGGAGATAGTCTGGGATTATCTCAACAAGCTGCCGCAACAGATGCTGAAATAATTGTATTTGCTGGGGTGCATTTTATGGCAGAAACAGCCAAAATGCTCAGTCCTGAGAAAAAAGTCCTTCTACCGGACTTAAAAGCCGGATGTTCACTCGCGGACTCTTGTCCTCCTCACCTGTTTAGAAAATTTAAAGAGAAGTATCCCGATCATGTGGTTGTGAGTTATATCAATTGTACCGCTGAGCTGAAAACCCTGACAGACATCTGTTGTACATCGTCTAATGCAGTACATGTCATCAACAGCATTCCTGAGGACAAGGGAATCATATTCGCTCCTGACAGAAACCTTGGAGCATACCTGATTAAAAAGACCGGAAGAGACCTGGTATTATGGAATGGCACCTGTATGGTACATGAAATATTTTCTAATGAAAAGATCACTAAGCTTCAGATGAGGAGACCTGACGCCAGGTTAATTGCCCATCCTGAATGTGAAAACCATATCCTTGAAAAAGCTGATTTTATAGGCTCCACAAGCCAACTGCTGAGGTATACAAAGGAAAGTGAGCATGATGCTTTCATAGTTGCTACAGAATCTGGAATCATCCACCAGATGCAGAAAGCCAGCCCTGAGAAGGAATTTATTCCTGCACCGCCTAATAATGAGACCTGTGCTTGTAATGATTGCCCTCATATGAAATTAAATACACTTGAGAAGTTATACCTGTGTATGAAGCACGAACTTCCGGAAATTCACCTGGAAGACTGGGTCATTGAACAAGGAAGGGCTAGCATAGACCGCATGCTGGAGATCAGTCGAAAGGCGGGATTGTAATTTACGATTTACGATTTACGATTTACGATTTACGATTGTAGATTTAGTTACACAGTTACACAGTTACACAGTTACACAGTTACACAGTGGTAAATTAGTAGAGTTAATAGTGGCTTGAATGGCACACCTATAGCAATATGATGTCTATGTTTTTTCGCTCTTAACGCATCCTTTACAAAATTAAATATTTCCATAAGGCTTCTATTCCGCTAAATAATCTATTTTTAGCGATCAATTAAAAACAAAGAAGCTATATGAATGCAACAGCTGATGCTACAGAACGGACTTTTCTCGGGCACCCGATAGGATTGTTCATCTTATTTCTCACAGAAATGTGGGAACGTTTTTCCTACTATGGAATGCGAGCCATCCTCGTACTATACCTTGTATCAGAGACTTCCGGAGCCAATCCTGGACTGGGTTGGGCAGACGAAAATGCTTATGCGTTGTATGGGTGGTATACGATGTTTGTGTACGTAATGTCCATACCTGGAGGTATCCTTGCTGATAAATTTATAGGACAGAAGAAGTCAGTATTACTTGGAGGGTTGCTGTTGGTAGCAGGGCATAGTGTTCTTGCTATTACGGCAATGTGGGCATTTTATACGGGACTTATCTTAATTGTACTCGGTGTAGGATGTTTAAAACCTAATATATCCACCATGGTAGGAGGATTGTATGCTAAAGGTGATGAGCGTAGAGATATGGGATTCTATATATTCTATATGGGTATCAATCTTGGAGCTGCAGCTGCTGCATTAATTGTGGGTTATGTCGGTGAGAATATTGGATGGCATTACGGTTTTGGATTAGCAGGTATCGGAATGTTTTTAGGCCAGGTTATTTACATGTGGGGGCAACCATATCTAAAGCATGTAGGAAAC
>JABDLO010000506.1 GCA_013002995.1 Saprospiraceae bacterium
CTGATGAAGGACGGGTATATTCCATCATTTGCCCTCAACAAGGAACTTCCTCCCCTCTTCTGGGGAGTATGAATGTCGAAGTTACGGTGACCGGCAACAGAGGCTGGGCAGATGAAACGTCTAAAGAATTGGCAGCTGATATGTCCGTTGTTGGTAAGATCTGGTTTAGTCCAAGTGCTCATGATCGAAAATTTGTTAAGTTGTTTAAGGAACATTTTAATAAGCATAACCTTCCTTTTCCGTCGGACAAGGATCATGCGATAGTCATTAAAACTTATAATCCGGAAATACCTGGCGAACCCATTTTCCCATTGACAAAGGGTTCAAGCACCGACTTCCCTATTCCTGATTTTGCACGGCATGATCATATTGCATGGTCGCTGGGTCACCTGGGAGTAAGGATAGGCTCTATTGATCCGACTGGCAATGATAAAGTAGACGAGTTTAACCAATTGGTCCTGGATATTTTTAATATAGCATCCGGTAATATGCTGAAGGATGGCAATGTGCTGACCTGGAACGTATGGTTCACCGCACCTGAATTAGTAGATAAGGATGAGTGGCAAAATCATGCTAATAAGTGGCGTGATTCCATTGATGTAGACAATTGCAGCCCGGATGGACCCGGAACAATTGCCAGGCATTATGATGGAACCCCTTTCAAGCCACTGGAGGAGTTATTGATGGAGGAGTTGCCAAGGATACTTGCATATATAGAGAAACACGGGATATGAAAAGTATTTTATGAGTATTGGCTTATCAAAGTCTATAACACCAGGGGCTTAAACCCACCATAAACCATCCTCTGAGCATCAAAAATCAATCTTGACGGATCCGTTAAAGGGGCAATCAACTCCTCCATTCTGGAATCTTCAGGGACCTTTAGATTTGCTAAGTCACGAGCTTCTCGAGATTCAAATACTACCCAGCCAAATACGATGACTTCATCTTCCTTTGCATTGATCAGATCGGGGAAGGAACGGGTACCTTCCAATATTAAATCATCACCTACATATTCATAGTATGCAAGTGCTCCATGCTCCTTCCAGATCTGTGCTACCGTTTCAGCCACACGCTTGTATTCATCAATATGTTTACGTGGTATAGGAAGGACGAATCCGTCAATGTATTTAGTCATTTGTAACAATCATTATTTATTATGAAATGAATAAGTTGATCCATTATTCCAGTCCCAATGCCTCCAATTGAAGATGCTTCATTTGATTGTGAAGCTCTTTAACAACCGATTGATAGGATGGATCGTGGATCAGGTTATGTTGTTCATATGGATCATTTTCAAGATCATATAGTTCTGCTTCATCAAACCTCAACCACTTAATGTATTTATATTGCTCTGTGACCACCACTCTATAGTCCAGCTGGGCCGTCCAGGGAAATGGGTTTTCATTGCTATAATATTCAATAAAAGCTGCCGGCCTGATCTCTTTGGTTTCTCCTGTAATCAATGGAATCAATGACTGTCCCTGGATCGTGGCCGGTATTTCTACATGAGCCAGGTCAAGAGCTGTGGCAGACAGGTCAATAGATAACGTGAGCCCATTCACAATCGATACCGGCTTTGAGATACCGGGATGTTTAATGATCAAAGGAGTTTTTACAGACTCTTCATAAGGCATCCTGCGTTCCAATGAGAATCCATGCTCTCCAAAAAAATATCCATTGTCACTGGTAAAAATGATTACTGTGTTGTCATCTAAATCGAGCTCATTTAATGTAGCCATTATTTTTTCAAGGCTCTCATCAACAGCAAGCATCATTTCCGCTCTATCCCGAATTGATTTTTCTGAAACACCAAGGTCAATTTCAGTCACCCACCTGGGATCTTCTTCCATGGTTTTAGCACGTAGTTTAAATGCTTCCCGAATCACGGGCTTGCCATCATCCGCAGTGCCTGTAGGAGAGTATGAATCACTCCTTTTAAAAATTTCATTAGGGTAAGTTCCTTTGTGCCGGTCCGCGGCGATAAAAGTTTTCGGAACAGATAGGTCAGTTGTTCCATCATCCCGTTGGATCGCTTCCGGATGCACTGCTTTGTGACCGATGTATAGAAAGAATGGTGCTCCGGAAGATCGTTTGATAAAGTCCACGGATTTTTCTGTGAAGATATCTGTAATATATCCCTCGTACTGAATTTCTTGCTCTCCTTCATATAGTTTCGGATCATAGGTCTTCCCTTGTCCTTCCATGCACAACCAATAGTCATATCCGGGGCGTGGTTTTGGACTATTACCCATATGCCACTTGCCTACATGAGCCGTTTTATATCCTGCCGCCTGAAGGTATTTTGGAAAAAGGTCCAGCATATAACTGGCCTGATTTCTTGATGTGTTATCAATGATTCCATGTCTGGATGGATACTGACCCGTCAGGATGCTTGCCCTATTGGGAGAACACAACGGAACCGTATGATATGCCCTTGTAAATTGAGTTCCTTCTGCAGCCAGCCGATCTATGCTGGGAGTCTTCAAGAAAGTATGTCCACCCCCACCCCACTCATCGTATCTCATGTCGTCCACCACGATCATGATGATATTGGGTTGCTCTTGTTGAGCAAAAGTTAAACCGCTGATCAACGACAGTCCGAAAAGTAGCAGCCATTTTAAAGAAGTGTCATTCATATTAATCCTGAATTTTAAATCTATCTTCAATTTAAGCTTTTTTCAACTTTTGCTTTCTGTTCTTCCAAATCCAGTTCTTTGACCAATAAGTTGATTTCATCTTCTGCCGTATACGGACTTTCCATATCCAATCTTTCACCATATTTAATATCGTACATTCTACCCAAATAAAATGAAATAGCCCCATCGTCAATATCTCCTTTTAAATAAGCCCCATACACCGCTTCAAAGTTTCTCTCTCTTGCTTCATAACCCTGGGCGTGGTGTATCACCATCCAGGGAGCAGCTGTTGCATCGCTTCCCATTTCTTTACCAGGATTTCCATGAATTTCAAGGTAATTCTCAATCTTCTTTAGGTTTATTTCATCTTGTTTCCATTGTGCTCTGACATAGTCCATGTGTTCTTTTGAATCTTTGCCATACCTCAACATCAATGCAGCTGATATTTCACTATCTCTTACACGTTGGTCATCCATCATTATTTCCTCGAGGTATAATTTTTTCTCCTCATTGGTTTTTAATTGTAGGATCTCATTTTCGATCTTTGATGATTCTGATACTTTTTTCTGTTTACACGCAAATGTTGCAAGTAGAAAGATGAAAATAAAAATAGTCATCACCCCCCTCCTTCTTATAGATTTAATCATGGATTTATTATAAAATTTTTAGGACAAAGAACCTGATCTAAAATAAAAATAAATCAGGTTGATACAAAAATATATTGTCAGTCTATTAGCCTTAGTCCAGCTGTAATAACTTCACTTGCATTCCTGTACCTTTCTTCTTTGATTCTATGCTGAATAAATTCTTTAAAATATACGCCCAGAAAAACTGATGTACTTCTTCCCATGAATAATCTTTTGATTCAAGCCGCCATTATTTGGTAATAAATGCAGGTCCATTTTATTTTGTTTTTTCTGACTAACGGTTCACCTTATGTTTGATTTTCAAAAATTTTAATATTGTAAAATATATATATTTGAGTTGATTCGTTATCATAGGAAATTAATTTGTTGAAGAAAAATTGATGGTTTTTGTAATCAATTTTGGTCAGTCATATAAGGGGAATGAAATACAATGGTTTGTGTATGAAGCGAAGCGGCGTTTAGCCACTATGATTTTATAAACGTCCTAAGTTTACAAATTCATAAATTAAATAATTTAATCATTGCGTAGTTATCCTTTTTTCCAATAAATGAAGTACTTCAGTTGCCGATTTGGAGAGCTTATTCATGATGCCTGAATGGATTCGAGCAATAATAGCCACACGAACAAATAGTTCTTTATATTTATTTTGGTTTTCAAGAATATAAGTCAGTGTTTCTGAAGACGGTATTGAAGGTCTTTCTGAACCGGCTTTTGTTAAAAAATCTTCGCTAATAAACGTGATTGCCATGAGTTTTCTCGCCTCATTTGTAGTTTGTGTTGGGTATTCCTTGAAATTTTCAACCATAAGATTCACTTCAGCATAATGTCTATACAAACCTTCTATTAATTCAGGATCATGAATCAGACTTAGTTCACCCGACTGCACTAATTGTGTCCAGATAACAGGTTCCTTAAACCAGGGATTTAGCCCATTACCAGCAAAGAAATCATTAAAGAACTGTGTAGTGTCCATGATAGTCCTTGTATTTAATTTCCAGCGTTCTAACATACGAGTGATAGACTTATTCTGATTCTCAAAATTTAATTTCTGGGTATTATAATAAGCTACTTCTTCTTCAATTTCTGCCGATAATCTTATAAGGTAGTCCTGTTCTAAAGCACGCTCTTTATTAATGGTGTTGCGGTTATTGATATTCAAAGCAATTAGAATCCCAATGACCACGAGAATTATTTCACCAATAGCATAGAGAAGATATTTGCTGAACCTGCCTGCTACAAAGGCAGGTTTATTTTGGGTAAGTAAGTTTTGTCTAATTTTTCTAAAGAATTTCATCATAAGTTATTCTTAATTCTAATTAAGCACAACATCCCACATAAATGGCGTGCTGTACTTTTAAATTGCATGAACATTTTTTGCTTGCATTTGCGATTGATTATCAGAAATTTAATTGACTACAGAAATTTGCATAACGATATTTATTAAGCTCTGGTCTCAATTCATCTTTGATATGAGTCTGTCTCTTCGGGCTTTCGTTTCTTCTACCATAGACCGATATTTTTCATCACAATCTTTAAAGCTTTCCAAAAAGAGATTGCATTTGTTGAGCGCATTTTTATTATCTCCCATTGCCTCGTACCATTCACTTTTTTTATAGGCCCCATAACTGCGTACTAGTTCATAACCTGGCACAAGATTAACGTGACCAAAATGGGAAATAGCTTTTTCATATTCCCCTCGTTCAGCATAAATATTGGCGGCCATGATGGTTTTGTCAAAGCACGAGCTATGGATTTCCCAGTAGCCAAAAGGAGATTGATATGCGGAATCAATATAAACAAGTGCTACGTCATTATTTCCATCAACCCGAGCCTCAAAGGCCTTGATAGAGTAGTCATAATAATTAACCATTCTTTCTCTTTTAGATGTGGTGGCAAGACTTTGTAGTTTCATTTTTAATTTCTGGGCCTCATTATGCTTATTTAGTGCTATCGCATATTTGATGGCTGCATATATCTCCCAGGGCGTATCACGATCCTTTGTATCCTGATAATACTCTTCATAATATGAACTAAGCGGTAAATACTTCAGATCAGCCATCAGTGTTGCAGGAAGACAACGTTGATATTGATCCAATTGGAAACCTCCAAAATTTCCAAAATCTGCCATGTCGTTGTATGCGTTATACAGTGCTTCATCTTTTCCCGACACCCCATACTTTATCACATCATTAAAGACTTGCCAGCCAGGGTTTGGCAGTAGTTTCAACAATCTTTCATGCAAGGTAAAATCAATGGGTTCATTTTCTTTTGGAAATAATAAAGCTCGATACCCTCCATTGTAGGTCATTATTTCTGCATCCGTCACCGTATCCTTAAATAAGAATTCATTAACTTTCAATCTGTCATAAGCACCTGACTCTTTGCTCGTCCTGGCGATCAAGGCTTGCAAACCCGCTGAATCATTTTCCATAATCGCAATTTCTCCCAGGTGGGACATCGCTTCCAGATTTTCTCCATCCAAATCCAGCGTCTTCAAAAAATAAGGTTTAGCTTCTGTACAGCATCGGCCATAACTTGGATTAAAATGATACAGGAATTCTCCAATCCGATAGGTGAAAGCATGGGTCTCCCCATATCTCCTGTTCAAATTTTCATAAGCAGTCAATGCCTTGAGGTCTCCTTCCTGCTCTAACTCACTAGCGTCATAGTATTCTTGCCATTTCTTGGGCATGGTATGTCTATATTCTGCCCATTTTTGTTTGATCGTTTCAGGAGGAAACCATCTCCAATCAGAGTCATATGCCCTCATCCAGGCGACGGCAAAAGTCGAATCCAATTGCGTAGCCTGCCCAAATAATTCCCTGGCTTCTCTCATCTTTGCCAGTCGAAAAGCTTGTTCTCCTTCCAGGTATTTCTTTAAGCTTTCAAAGTTACTACTCATTAATGCGGCGAGGCTGCCTAACTCATGACCTGCCTCGGCCAAATCCGTAGCAATAAGTTTTTTAACTAATTCATCGACCGATTGTGTTATTCCTTCTGTTCTATTTCCTCTTATCGTTTCTGTAGTCATTTTTTCACCAGATATATTGTATTTGGTGGCAGATAATTGTAAAACATCGTCAATCCCGACAATGCTTCCAAGAATAAATTCCGATGCACCTATAGATTTGGACAACTCTGCCGCTTTTTCAGGAAGCCGAGCAATAGTAGATGCGTCGTCTATTTTGCTCAACAAAAGATTCGGGTCAATACTATTCATAGATGGAATTTCATCCAATTGAATGCTTATTAGATCAACCATACCCTCGCTGAGATATTCAATATCCGGACTTCCTTTTACATCGAAGGGGAATACAGCAATCGAATTTTTAATCCCAAATTCACTTTCTTCCGGAGCGTTGAAAGTTTCTCCGGAATAGAAATATGTTCCAGCAAAGATGAAACCGACTGTAAATAAAATGATAGCCGTCATAGATTGCCATGATCGACCTTTTTGTTTTGCCTGTTTCCCCTTTTGTTTTACCTCTTTTCTAGTTGGTACGACTAATCCTTCATTTGCCAATGCAAACACCTCCATGGGTTCTTTTACATTTTTAAACTCAAAGGAACCCAATGAAGTCAATAGAAACTCTGATTTATTGGAGAGTTGATCGCGAATAGTTTTTGAAATGAGAATACAACCAGGAATGCCCATCGACTCAATGCGAGAAGCAACGTTAACTCCATTACCAAAAACATTATCATTCTTAAAAATGACATCTCCTAAATGCATTCCGATTCGGATCGGAATATTCTTTTCAATAAATACTTTCTGTAAAGAAATACTGCATTCCACGCCGTCCTTAGAACTGTCAAAAGTTAAAAGAACTGCATCCCCGTAGTATTGAATGATTTCTCCATGGTTTAGAGGGACGATTTTTTCTATACTTTCCTTAAAATCATTGAGGAAAAGCATGGCCTGCTTCTCATGAGTTTGCATGAGTGAGGTATAGCCGGCTATATCAGCAAATAAGACAGTCGACAATTTTCTCTTCTCAGACATGATTCCAATTTTTCTTTAATTTATTTGAAGATAATTAATTATCATCTCATGGAATGGTTTCTACTTCAAATGACCACCAACAATTAGTATAGCTGCTGTGGCGATTGAATAGTAGACATGGACATGCTGCCCATTGTCCATCTAATAATTTTGATTTGTATCTCTGATTGGTTCAGCCTTTATTTGGATCAAGTCAATATCTTCTGAATATCTGACTTGTGGTTTAAGGAAGATCTTATGTAATGCAGTTCCTCCTCTAAATGCCAAGCGTTCTTGCAAGAATGGATCAGAGAACAATTCTAACATTGCTTTTTCGATAACCAGGTCTTGCTCTACCTGAGCATCTTCGGGCCATGGCGCGAATTCTTTCCATTCCTCTATTTATCGTCTTGGTAGCATTAGAAATCGAGTTCAGTGTTAATTATGACATTCCACTTGTGATTGAGTTGTCCTTCACGATTTTTGTGCGCCAATGAGATCGGGATCTCTCTCAGAGGCTTCCTATCAATTCTTTTGAAGAGTACAGCAGCGAGCTTTTCATTTCCTATTTGTTCCAGTAGGTAGCCCAATCTTTGCATATCTGGCACCTTTTGACCTATGGCAGTTTTATTCAAGTTAGAAGATTTGATACTTTCAACCAGATCTTCGAGAATTGGAATAATGCGATTTAATCCACCTATTTTTTTGTTATAGTGCACAAGGTCGAATGCTGCTAATTCAGGTGATGAAACTTTTATAAATCCAGCTTCTGTTTTCTTTTCAATAATGTTGGCCTCTTGCCATTTACTTTTCACGAAAAAGTGGATGTTCAGTTTTTTATTCTTAATGCTCCGCAAGGGCGGTTTTTTGGTTATCACCTGAAACTGCATGGGTTGTTGATGTCCGGCACCATGTAATGCAGAGGCGGATAATAATCCGATGTAGTATTCTCTTTTCAGGTATTGCATCAAATCATCTATGAATAGAGTAGGCGGAACCATACCTCTGTTTGAATATTGTGGTGGAACAATGACATAGAATTCTTTACGGACATGTGCAAGCTGATTCTTCCTTTTTAGTCGGTAGATGTTTTGTTTGATGGCCTTCTCTGATGAATTGAAACGGTTCTTTAATTCTCCTAATGTCACAGTATACCTGCCTTTTGACTGGATGTCATTTAGGTAGTCTTCAATATAATTGTATGTCGATTCCAAAATTAAAAATACGTTTGCGTAAAGCTACACAATTCGTAGTTAATCGCAAACGTATATCATGATTAATTTTCAAGTATAATGGAAAATCTAGCTCTTTGGGGTGTCGGAGGGAGGGTTTGTTTATAGAGGCCAAATGTGCTAAGTGTGGGTTGGCTTTCTACATGAGGCACAACTTGCTTATATCTGCAACATACTTTCTGAATATCTCCAATATTCGGAATGTCCTCATTTTCAAACGTATATAGACCTTCAAAAGGGCATCACTCCGACCTGACTACCTCACCCTTGCTTCCGCTTCAATCTCTACCAGGTAACCCTCCCCTATCAATTGGGCCTGGACCAATGTATTGGCAGGATTGATGCCGTGGAATCGATCTCCGTGAGCACGTGCCACCGGCTCCCAGTCTTCCATCCTGTGTACAAATATTCTTGTCCTGACCACATCTTTTAGTGACCCTCCCAGGGACTCAATGGCACCCTCGATCTTATCAATAACAAAATGCGTCTGAGCAGCTGCGTCATTTCCTCCTATCATGTGGAGTCCATGGGTCGAAGTCGTTCCTGAAACATAGATGCGATCGCTATCCTTTACAGCCCGGCAATAACCGGCATATTCCTCCCATTCAGTCCCGCTAAATACCTGGGATCGATCTTCATCTATCTCGACCGGATCAAATGGATGAGGGATCTTCTCCAAGTGATGACTTAAGTCTCCTGATGCCGTTAGAAATGGAGGTTTTCTATATTCATCACCGCAACCGCCCGGGATAGGATTAAATCTTTCCTGAGCTGCTCGGATAACATCAATATCCTTCATCGAAAGATCAACATCCAACAGGTTCAGGTTATCTACAATGTGCTCAGATTGTCCTAGCCTGGCTCCGATTATAACGGAAGCCACATTTTGATTTTCAAGAATGAACCTACTTGAAATATTGGCCATGGATACATCATGACGATCAGCAACCGTTTTAACTGCACGTAGTAAGTGCTGAAAGTCATCCCATGTTCCGGCCACATCGATAAACCGCTTGTATTTCATTTCTGACCAGGTAGATAATTCCTCTTGTTTCGGTTCCGGTTGATCCAGCCATTTTTCGGTAAGGAATCCTCCCGCCAGTGTTCCAAACGCCAATAGCTTTACACCGTATTGATTACATACTTGTCTCATCTTTCCCTCAGCCCGACCATCAATAAGGGAATAGCAGATCTGGTTGCTCACAATGGATATTCCAGATGCACAGGCAATCCTTAAATGTGCCGCATCAAAATTGGTTACACCGATGTGTCTGATCAGTCCCTCCTTTCTCAATTCGTCCAGGTAAAAAAGCCCGTCCAGCCAACTCGCATCCGGGTAATGCCAGGCATGGAACTGCATGAGATCGATGGATTTCTGTTTCATGCGATCGAGCGACAATTGAACGGCACTTCTCACGTCTTCCCGGGAAATCTTTCCTGGCTTAGGAACCCATTTGGTAAACAACTGAACCTGCGGGCCCAACAAGGTAGAATTCTTAAATGTACCGGCGATGATTTCACTGGAGCCATAATGGTCAGCCATGTCAAATGAAGTCATCCCTGCCCTGACATAGGGTTCCATCGATAATGCAGTCTCATCAGGATCGAGTGTTCTTCCATCTCTCTCCATATCCGCAATCTGCCATAATCCTGTGATGATCCTTGAGACCTCTAAATCCGGTGCTAATTTTGTTTTCATTTCCATCATTCCTCTGGCAATACTTTAAATTTATTCAATGCTGTTTCTCCTTTGATTCTGAATTGGTGCCATTTGTAATAAAACACCAGGCTGGCAAGCGCCATAACAATCAACCACACCGGCGTAGAATGAAAATACCAGGCTTCAGCATCGGCGGTTAAATCTTTGTAAGTGTGAATCATTAAAAATCCTATCAATGATAGGGTGCCCATCCAGCCAATGAAGAGCTGTAGCTTCCTGTCCTTTATCACAGAAATATTCTTTGCCAACTTAGGATTTATCCTTGGAAATGTGATCAGGGTGATACACATCAACAAAAAGTTGACCATCATAGAGGTCACCATGATGTCAATCCCGAGGAAGAAATCCCCTGCAAAATGAGACCCCAATACACCGATACTCGCCATAACTCCGGCTGCAATCAGTGCGACATGAGGAGTATGTCTGGTGCGGTGTACCTTTGCAATAGCGGAAGGAAAAATACCGTCCTCTGCCCAGGCAAACATTAACCTTGAAACTGATAACAACATCGCCGGCAAATCATTGATCAATGCGATCGCAGCTCCCAATAATATCGCAACTCCAAGACTGGTCGGAAGCACATAACTTAGTAACCCAGGAGCACTGATGTCCTTATCCATGGCTTCAGCTGCCACATAACTCCATGGCACCGTGTGATATACTGCTGCTGTAAACAAGAAATAAAACAGACCTACTGAAAGAATAGCCAGTAATATGGCTCGTGGCAATGATTTCTCAGGATTTTTTGCTTCACCTCCTGCCTGTGCTATGGAATCAAAACCTATAAAACTTGAAAAAAGCAATGCAGCAGCTGATAGAAATATCCTCCAATCGAAATCCACTGATGAAGTAGGAATGAAATCTGTATTATCTCTTTCTTTTAAAGCCCCCAAAAAATCAGAAGTGTCAAAACTGAATCCTGCGACTATTACGATGGCCCCCAATGCAAACATTAAAAACATCATAGGCAGGAGTGTACGTTCATACGACTTAGCCCCTTTAATGTTGACCAGGACAAAAATCCATATCAGCATCAATGCCAACCCTACCCGGATAATCGGAGTCTCCAGACTTGCAGAGACCTCCTCCCAACCCAGACCCAGTGTCACGTCTCTGATGAATGGGATACAGATATAGGCAATAACTCCGATCACAATAGATAATCCAAACCACTGTGAAAAACTTGCAATAAATCCGAGATAGGGATTCAGTCCCCTGCTGGCATAGATGTAACTTCCTCCAGCCCTGGGCATAGCTGACGCCAATATGCCATAAGCCAGAGCAGCAAACACTGCCGGAACTGCTGCGAATAAAAATGCAGGAAGCACATAAGATCCAATTCCCTCCACATTACGCTGTATCATGAATGGGACTACATTAATGGATGCTCCCAACATAGAACAGACTCCTGTAGCTGCCAGGGTGATCAATCCCATCTGGCGTGTTAATTTTCTTTTGGGCAATTTTGACATTAGGCAACCAAGCTACAAATCAAATTTAATTATAAGGGATAGATTACTAATATTTCCATCTTGTTGCTATGTAGAGACGGAAAAGAACTAATGGTGAAGTTATAACATAATCTTATTAGATCCATTTATGAATTTTACTTCAAAATTACAGATTCAAGTTTTTCCTCTACTACCTTACCATCTTGCATTGAAACGAAATAACAATTGTACTTTTCGTCGATGGAAACTACTTTGTATGGCTCTCCATTTTTAAATATGATTCCAGAATTATTATCCATCGCATAGCCGGGTTTAAATATTCCATTGCTGATGTTTTTATGATACAATGGCCTGCGGTATTCTTCACTATCGTAATGAGGACAATGGCTATAAGGAAGAAAACCCAACCCTTCAACAACACTCAATTTTAGCGGTCTGGAATCTGTAGTCCCATTATCGAACCAACATAATGATCCCGCACTTCCACCTGCCAGAACAATACCTTTCTGCAATGCTTTATGAAGTACTGTATCAATTCCCTGTGCTTTCCAGATGGCAATCATATTTAGCGTATTGCCCCCTCCAACCACGATGGCATCCATGCTGAGCAGGTTTTCTTCAAACGATACTTTCTGATTGTATGAGCTGATCCATACTTTTTGAACCGAAGCTACCACCGGCAGGTCATTTACTAATTCATACCATCTGATGATATTCCTTTGACTATCACCGGATGCTGTCGGCAGGAAACAGATCTTTGGCTTTTCTTTACCTGTCAGTTTTATGATCTCCTTTATGAATAATTTATTTGGTCCACTCCCATAAGGAAAAATGTATTGATCCTGACTCCAGGTACTTTCAACCAAAGAGATTAAGATCACACATAATAGAATTAACTTTTTCATCCGATAAATTATTCGTTATTCACTGAATCAAAGGCGACATTGTTATTTTTACAACCATATTCTAACACTTTCAATTTCATAATTAATCTCTGGTTTACATTTTAAGTAACATATGCAAAAGCCATGATCTCGATCTGTTAGAAATTGGATTCACATAGTCAGTTACAGATCCTTCAATTTCTTTTTGGAACAGATCACTTTTTATTCCGATTTAAATATTTGGATCTGATATCCTGAACATCGACACTTTTGTTCCATTTTTCAGGACGCTCAAAGTCAAGACCTGACTTCAATACCATGGCATCAGGATAATTGCTTTTAATATATTTCCACTTTACATCTTTCCAGGTGCTTTTATCCTTCTCTAAAAGTTTCACCTCCTGAAGAGGTCCCGATACTGCTTTTCCTATGAGTGGCCACCAAAGACTTTCTGTTTCTCTGTCCCAAAGCACAAAACCATCCATCCCATCCCAGACATCATCATCATGATAAGTATATCCGCTCAAGGCAAATGTTAATTCGTCGCCTCCATAGTCTCTCTCATATATTGCTCCAAGATCAGCCAGAATACAATAAACCGCCATGATCGGTTGGTCATCGATTTTATCATTCACCACCTCATGTCTCGTTAAATCCTTAACCGAGTACGCTTTAACTTCATTCTTCCCAAGTGCCAATAAAAACCTGGAATCATCATTCCATAGAGCGTCTGCTTCATCTACAGAATTAAATTCCGGTTCCAGGAGTGCAGGAAATTTCTCACGACCAATTCCATAATGGAATTGCTCATCATTCAGCGAATATCCAGTAATATCAAAGTGTTGCTGATCATCTTCACCTCCATAGAGCATTTTCTTACCCTCTTGCTCAAAAAACTTTCCATTGTCCACTGAAATAGGCCTTTGTTTCTTGGGAGTTACTTCGGTCTCAGAGTTAGAGACAACATTTTGTGAACTTTTACACCCCACAACCGACATTAAGGCAAAAACAAAAATTGGGAATAAGGACTTCATGATTTACATTTTTGTTAAAGGTAGTCAACTCAATTATAATGAATATAAGAACAAGATAACATACTTGCGTTCTTTAGTAGTAAACAGTTACATGTCCCCAAAGTCATATTTAAATTATGACGTATCTTGAACCATTATGTACAAGTATTCCAGCATATAGTCAGCATGCAACTTAAATATCATCAATTTCTGTTACTGTGGTTGCTCTTGGTTTTCACCCAGGTAATGTGCACATCAAAAAAGGTAGAATTGGCTGACCATTCAATTGATTCCAACTCATTCACATTGCCGGAGAAAATAGATTTCATCTTTCATGTTAAACCCATTCTTTCGGACAGATGCTTTAAATGCCATGGACCTGATGAAGCCAAAGTTGAAGCCGGCCTTCAACTGCACCTGGAAGAAAAAGCATTTGCTGCATTGGGTAAAAACAAGGACAGACATGCTATTGTGAAAGGAGACATAAAAAATAGCGAAATGGTAAAACGCATTTTTTCTGATGATCCTGATGATATTATGCCACCTCCGGAATCGAATCTGGCCTTGTCAGAAAATGAAAAAACGATCCTTAAAAAATGGATCGAACAAGGGGCAGAATGGAAAAAACATTGGGCTTTCGTCCCTCCCGTTGACCCAAAAGTCCCTACTGTCAAGGATGTTTCATGGATCTCTAATCCAATTGATAATTTTATCCTCAAAAAACTGGAAGAAAAAGCTATTGAACCTTCCTCGCCGATCAACGATGAAAAACTCCTTAGAAAAGTGAGTTTTGACCTGACCGGACTCCCCCCTACAATTGAGGATATAAATGCATTCATCAATGACAACTCCAAGGAAAATTATGAAAGAATTGTAGATAGATACCTTCAATCGGATGCTTATGCTGAACGGATGACCAATGAATGGCTGGACCTCGCAAGGTATGCCGACACTCATGGATACCAGGACGACCTTGAAAGAATCATGTGGCCCTGGAGAGATTGGGTAATTCATGCCTTCAGGCAAAATATGTCTTATGACAAATTTGTCACGTGGCAATTAGCAGGAGATTTAATACCCAATGCCACAAAGGAACAGATCATTGCTACCGCATTTAACAGAAATCATAAAATCACCCAGGAAGGTGGAGTCATTCCTGAAGAGTACAGGGCAGAATACGTGACCGACAGGACCAATACCTTTGGAACTGCATTCCTGGGTTTAACATTTGAATGTGCAAAGTGCCATGATCATAAATACGACCCCATCAGTCAGAAAGATTACTTCCAGCTCTTTGGTTACTTTAATAACGTAGATGAAAAAGGGTTAATTGAAACATATGGAGCCATTCCAGCACCTTACATCAATATCACTAAAGAAGAGATTGATGGCATCCTCACTTTTATCAATAATGCTGATGACATGGATACCATTCCTTTATTGGTAATGAAGGAAGTAGAAAAACCTCGCAACACCCATGTCCTTAACAGGGGAATGTATGACCAGCCTTCTACAAGGGTCTATCCTTCCTTTCCTGGTTTCGGTGAAGAGGTTATCACTGATAAAAAATCAAATAGGTTAGATCTTGCAGAATGGTTATTCAGCGATGATAATCCACTGACCGCCAGAGTAACAGTTAACCGTTTATGGCAACAGATCTTTGGTAAAGGAATTGTGGAAACATCATATGACTTTGGGAATCAGGGAGCATTACCTACTCATCCGGAATTATTGGATCACCTGGCTATAAAATTCAAAAATGAAGGGTGGGATTTAAGAAAGATGATTAAGTATATGGTGACTTCTTCAGCGTACAGGCAAGGAACTCAGATCAATGATGACATACTTAATAAAGATCCTGAAAACAATTTATTAGCAAGGTCTAATAGGAGTAGAATGTCAGCAGAAATGCTGAGAGATCATGCACTGGCCATTAGCGGTTTACTTGTTGATGAAATAGGTGGCCCAAGTGTAAAACCATATCAGCCAGATGGATTGTGGAATGAAGTTACCGGCGGCGGTGGCGGAAGCACCAGTAAGTACATCCAGGATGAAGGAGATAAAAACTACCGAAGAAGTCTTTATACTTTTTGGAAGAGAACAGTACCTCCTCCCAATATGATGTTATTTGATACTCCCACGCG
>JABDLO010000517.1 GCA_013002995.1 Saprospiraceae bacterium
CTACCGAGCCATCATTTAGGATTCTGACTTCGATTGAGGAATTGAGTGTCACAAATCGTGGCCAGCATGATTGGGCAACTCCCATACCTTTCTTTACAACACCGGGTGTGGACCCTGGCTTCTGTCTGCGTGACCAATCAAATTTTGCAGCTCCTCTCATTCTCTCTACCTTCCGCACTTCACTGTTGTCAATTTTATCTCTGAGATCCAGTGGATCCATATTGATCTTTTCAGCAAGCTCATCAATGGCTTGTTCTACTCCGAATGCACCCTGAACATTTCCTGGTGCCCTCCACGCAGCTCCCGGGCCGGCATGAGTCAATACGTCATATTGTTCAGTGCTGAAGTTGGGGCATTGATAGAGAATCTGTGCTACCCGACCTACTCCTGCTCCCAGGGCGACACCTGCAGTACCGTGAGATGTCTGTTGTATCGCTGTCAGTGTGCCATCTCTTTTTGCTCCTATCTTTAATTGTTGTATAGAACTGGGGCGATTCCCTTGTGCTATGTGTTCTTCCTTACGATCTACCATTAACCATACTGGCCTTCTGGTTTCTTTGGAAAGCATTGCAGCCATTGGACCGAAATCCCCTGCACTGTGCTTGGATCCAAATCCACCACCCATAAAGTCACATATCACACGTACCTTACTTCTTGGAAGATCAAAATAACTTGCCAATTCATTTCTTACACCCGCAGTATTCTGAGTTGAAGCATATACAAGCATCTCATTGGGTTTCCAATCGATCACCACTCCATGTGTCTCAAGAGGCATCTGAGTCTGTACCTGGGTGCTATACGTACCTTCCACAATAACATCGGCTTCAGCAAATCCTTTATCAAGATCTCCTCTGGGACCACCATAAAAGCTACTTGTGGTAGGACCTCTGCGATTACCTTGTCCTTTACTTCCATCATGAACAACTCCTACATCTCCTCCATCAGCCTGGCGTTCAATAGGTTCATCGAATACCAGGGGAGCATTGTCTTCCAATGCTTCATTGATATCAATTACAAATGCTTTTTCAGTATAGGCAACATCAATCAAGGCAATTGCATCTTTGGCAATTTCCAGCGATGTTGCAGCAACTGCAGCAATAGGTTGACCTACATATTTAACATCGGGATAAGATTCCTTACCATCCATTTCAGTGGTAATCACTTTGATGGCGTGAACACCTGGCAATTTCTCAGCTCTACTGATATCAATGGATCGGATACTGGCATGTGGAACATTAGAACGCAAAAATTTAGCATATAACATTCCCGGAAGCTGAATATCAGAAGTAAAAGTTGCTTCTCCGGTTACTTTAGCTCGTGCATCATATCTCGTTCTTCTTTTACCTACCTCTTTTAGTTCTGCATTGATAGGCCACGCAGGTGGTTCTTCAATGGGGATTTCTCTTTCTATTTCTGTGAGATTGTGATCTGGTATTCCGTATGGAAATATTTCTTTTTTCTTTTCCATCATTACTTCATTTTTTTAGATGCCGATAAAGTGGCTTTAAATACGTGGGGATAGGTTCCACAACGACATAAGTTGCCGCGAGTGGCGTGCTTGACATCAGCGAGTGTAGGATTGGAGTTGTTTTCAACAAGGTGTACACAAGACATGACCATGCCTGGAGTACAATAACCACATTGAGAGGCATCTTCTTCTATAAATGCTTCCTGAACAGGATGTAGTTGCTCTCCATCGGCTATACCTTCTATGGTCGTTACTTCCCGATCACCCACATCAAGAGCAAGTGTCAAACAAGAGTTTACCGGTTTGCCATCAAGGAACACAGTACAAGCTGAACAAGAACCCCGATCACATACAACCTTTGTTCCGGTCATTCCCAGTCTGTCTCTTAATGCATTAGATAGGGTAGTACGTGGTTCTACATGTAGACGTTGGACAGTACCATTGATTTTCATCTTTATTTCTACTCCATCAGCACTAATCATTTTTCCGGCAGCAGAATTTTCTGCTGCATCAAAAGCCAGCATATCACTGGATAATAGAATGGTTCCGGCTGTTGTCAATCCGGCTCCACGCAGGAAGCCCCTTCTGCTTATCCCGGATTTCGAGTCTTCAGAAGAGGAGGTGTTTTTTTTCTTGTCCATACAAAAGATTTTTTCGAACTCCTTACATAAGAAGGAGTATGTTAAATGGCTAATGGTTTCAAAACAATGATTGGAAGTCGTAAGATAATGATTTTGAAAGGAATTGTAAAGCGGGAATCATTATTATTTATATGATCCTACAAGCAACATAATATTATGTAAACAAAAGTTTGTAAAAAATAAATTTTGGATTTTATCTGCTTAATAAATGGAGGGTGCATTTCGGTTTAATCTATACTAAAAGTTAATATATTAGGAATGACTAAATCAATTTTTAAATCTCTAATTTTTTTTCAACTATGATAAAACTAAAGATCAGGAAAGTTCAAAATATTACCATAATAAAGCCCAATTGGAAGGAAGGTTATATCTACTTGTTTATCTGATAAAGTAGGTTATTAAAAAAAAAGTTGTCATGTTAAAGAAAGTCGTGACTCAAAGAAGAATGTAATTAGAATTGTTTTGATAGACTAAGGATTCCAGTTTTTTTTATGCGATATAAAACACTTTCTTAATTCCTTTACTATAGCTTAAACTATTAAAAAGATATCATAAATTCAGATAGATTTTCATGGGATTCAAGATTCAATTTTTTCCTCAGGCGGTAACGACCTATCTCTACTCCTCTGATGGAAATATTGAGCAAAGGAGCAATCTCCTTAGTTGAAAGATTCATCCTTAAATATGCAGCCATCTTTTGGTCCTTAGGAGAAAGGTTTGGATAGGTTTCTTTGAGTCTTTTCAGAAAATCTGAGTGAACCTGATCAAAATGTACACTGAATTTTTCCCAATCTTCTTCTAGTCTTTCATCATCTGATAAATGAGACAAAGTTTTCTTAAGTTCTTTTATAGCGGCAGATGACTGAACTTTATTTATGGCTGACTCTATCTCTTGTTTTACCTGGTGCAACGTCTCATTCTTTTGTAATAGATGCATGGTAGAAGAAGCTAGTTCTTTATTCTTGTGTTCAATTTCTGCCTTTAACTTATCCATTCTAACTTTCCGTAACTCCTCGTCGGTCTTTTGCTTTGCTTCAGAAAGTATGGCTTTTTCCTTTTGATATTTTTTATTAGGAATCAAGTAAAGAGATAAAATTCCCATGAGAATGAACATGGTATATAGGAAATATGCCAATAAACTTTGATGCCATGGTGGAGAGATCTCAACTGAAAATTTAGCAATATCTGATATTAAGTTTTGACCACTTTTTACCTGGATTTCAAATGTATAATCTCCATGGCGTAGATTATTAATTTCTTTAGTGTAATTAAAACTCCATTGCGACCATTCATCATTTAGTTCCTTCAATCTATATCTATAAACTGATTTTCCAGAATGATCACTGCTTCCATAAGTTATAAGAATGGCATTCTGTTCATGTGTTAATTCAAACGCTTGAATATGGATTTCACCATGCCCCCCATAAAGAATGCTATCCTTCTTATTTAATAATTGAATCGTTCTAAAGAAAGCTTTTGGTGGATCCTGGTTATGCAACAAGTTTAAATTATAATAGATGATACCACGGTCAGTACAAGCTATCAAATCAGTTGAATCAGTGACGTATAAATTTTCAAAACCACCAACAAATACACCTTCAAGGTCAGGAATGAGGGTCATTTCATAATTTCCCCTGTTGTCCGGAATTAATTTCCCGGTTTTCTTTTCAGAAATGAACCAAATGTTTCCATTATTCTTATGATATAACCGACGAATATTTTCTTCAGGGTCAAAAAATGAAGACAAGACAGAATCCTTCACAAAAGCATCTTTATTTATTTCATATCTATAGATTCCCGTTTCTCCTGTCACATACGGAATGCCATTAACATTGAAAATATAATTCTGAAGAATAGAAGGTAGTCCTTTATTCTCGTCATACAGCACCACTCTAGTGGTCATAAATTCATCATCGTGATCAATTCTGTAGACGCCTCGATACGGATGGGATACCCATAATTCATTTTTATCAGTAGAAATCATAATCCTTGCGGACTCGACAAATCCTTCCAATTTTTTAAAGAGCACCCAGGTATTATTGGTCCTCTTGTAGATGAAAATACCACTGTAAGTACCGACGTAGATGAATTCTGGGTGATGTGATTGTAGAAATTTCCATGTGCCTAAGGGAGGAGTAAAATTGATTGCTTCCAATCCATTAATTACATACCCTCCGGTATTATGTCCTAATAATAGTTGATCATCAATTAAATCCAATCCCCAACATTCACCATCTGTATTTTCAATTTTTTCAAATAATACTTGTTTGAAAACATCTGACGAAGGAGATAGGGCAGATCTATAAAGCCCATTATTAGTTGCAAAAAACACATGATCATCAATTGTCTGTACATCATAGATGGTGGCTTGAGTTTCACCATCTGGATAGATAATTCTTGATGGATCTGAAATCAATACCTGATCAATGCCATTGGAAGTAGATACCCAAAGGCTTCCAAATTGATCCTGGTGCATTGCATTGATGTTATTATTTTGTAGTCCATTATTCTTATCAATAAGCTCCAATGGCATTCCGTTTTCATCAACCAATAGGATTCCTCCAAACTGTGTTCCTATTGCAAATCCTCCATTATCCAATTTTAAAATATTTGAAAGGCGGTTTTCTATTAAAAAATGATTGTAGTCAGGGTTAAAAATTGAGAGATTGTCGTTTTCATACTTATAGATGCCATCCTTCTCAGTTATTATCAAGAACCCATTCTCTCTGTATGATACTACTTTAATTACAGGTATCGATATAAATGCTTCTGACCATGGATAGGGTGTTTTATCTAATTCAACAAGCCCCTCTTCCAGATCATGATATATTATTTTATCTTTTACCTGGTCTAGTGTTATTACAGGGTTACCAGGGTTATTTATTACAAATCCATCATCTTCTACGTAAGTGTAAATTCTATTTACGGATCGAAAAAAAACCTTATTACCCTTACTGGTAATATCCCATACATCTTCAATAGGTAAAAATCTGTTTTGAATTTTCTCCCTTATCGAAGTATAAATTAAATTTCCCTGATCATCAGGTGCAAAATATCCTACCTCATCTTGACCTCCAATGTATATTCTTTTAGAGTCGGAATAACAGATAGATCTAACAATACTTCGCTTGGGCAATGGATGCAGTTTCCAATTAATACCATCGTATTCCAAAAGGCCAGAATTATTTGCGAAAAATGATATGCCATTATTTAGTGATATTCCCGCCCAGTTCTGTGTGCCAGCATTATATGATTCTTTATTGTGGTTTATTATGGGTGCTGAACCCATTTTCTCGTACTGAGAAAGTACTGAGAAAGTAGTGAGAAAGTACAATATTAAAGTATAAACTATCCTCATTTTGTGACTAAAGATCAGATAATCAATTAATTAAGCCGTTTTTATGGATTAACATCGAAAGATTTCAAAGATATTGATAAATCTGGAGGATGTATGCGTGATGTAGTGAAAATTTAGGAATTCACTATGGGTATAATGTAAATTTGTATCAGAAAAGTAACCACACTAAACATAGCCACATGAAAGTTGTTCAATTTATTCTATTGTTCCTGGTATCGTTTTATTCCTATTCACAGGAAAGAACGATACAGGGAAATGTCACATCAGCTGATGATGGGTTGTCACTAATCGGAGTAAATGTTCTGGTTAAAGGCACAACCATCGGCTCAATTACAGATTACGAAGGAAATTATGAAGTAAGAGTACCTGAAGGTGCTGACACTTTATTATTTTCTTATACCGGCTTCACAACAATAACACAGATTATTGGAGGCAGGTCGATCATTGATGTAATCATGACTACGGATGCTCAAATCATAGATGAAGTAGTTGTGATTGGATACGGAATTCAGAAAAAGAGAGTTGCTACAGGATCCATTTCTAAACTTTCTTCCGACAAAATTGAAGGCATCCAGGTACAAAATGTTCAATCAGCTCTTGAAGGACAAGTGTCTGGTCTTATTGTCAATAAGGGTTCAGGGCAACCCGGATCTGGAGCTTCATTACTCATCAGAGGTATTAGCACCAATGGAGACAATTCTCCACTATACGTAGTAGATGGTCTACAGGTAAGTGGTATTGATAATATCAATCCTGACGATATTGAATCAGTAGATGTACTTAAAGATGCTGCATCAAGCGCCATTTATGGAGCCAGAGCTGCCAATGGAGTAGTTATCATTACTACTAAGAAGGGAAGTGAGGGACAGAAAGGACAGATAAAATATGAAGGATTTACTTCTACTTCTCAACCCTGGAAGTTACCTCAAATGTTATCAGCTCAGGATTACATTCTGTTGACCCGAGAAAAATTTGCCAATGGAAATCAGTTGGCTGCATTGAATTCTTTGGGATTTCCTCAGGTAGGAGAGCAAACCGCCAATACCAATTGGATGGATGAAATTTTTAATGACGCAACTGTGCAGTCACACAGACTGACTGCAACGGCTAATAACCTATACCTTTCATTAGAATATTGGGATGAAAAGGGTGTTGTAGGTGATGAAAAATCAAGATATAAAAGATATGCAGCAAGACTTAATGGATCAAAAGACATCAATGAATATGTAACATTTGGTGAGAACCTTTACATCAATAGGGTTGATAATCAAAATATTGGAGTTAACAATGCTTTCGGTACTGTGATAGCCGATGCATTTGCATATGACCCTATTACAGAAGTTTTTAATGATAATAAGCAATATGGTTTTGAACAGTCTAATTGGGTTCAAAAAGAATATATAAATCCATTATCCAGATTATTTCTGTCAGACAATGCTGGACATGCCGATCAAATAGTTGGAAATGTTTATGCAGAGGTCAAACCAATTGATGGATTAGTCATACACAGTGATTTGGGCATTGACTACTCCTGGTTTAAATTTAGAAGCTTCACCCCGGATTACCGATATCATCCATCATTTGTAAACGTGGATAACGATGTGTCACAGGGATATGGATTCTTCCAATCCATTCAAGTTGAAAATTATGCCAACTACAACAAAGGCTTTGGAGACCACAGTTTTGATTTTGTAGTAGGTACATCTTATAGAGAAAGTATCAGTGAAAATGCAGGAGGAAGTACTTCGAATATTCCAGATGCTGTAAAATTTAATGACAATTGGCAGAATATTAACGCTGGACAGGATTCACTGGATCTTTCTTACGGAGGTGTTGGAGTTGACTATAAGTTGATCAGTTATTATGGTAGAGTTATTTACAACTACAAACAGAAATATCTATTTACTGGTACATTAAGAAGGGATGGATCCTCTAACTTTGGCCAGGCAAAAAGATTCGGGATATTTCCATCATTCTCTCTTGGTTGGGTAGTATCTGATGAACCCTTCTTTAATGTAGGTGCTGTCAGCTTCATGAAATTAAGAGGTAGTTGGGGTGTAAATGGAAACGATAGAATTGCACCACTTGCATACGCTTCAACTATTGAAAATGTTTTCACTTATCCTTTCGGTATTAATCAATCACTAAACACAGGAGCTTCATTAGCTACCCCTCCCAATCCAAATATTAAATGGGAAGAAAGTGTACAGATTGATTTAGGACTAGAAGTGAGATTATGGAATGATAAATTCAGTGCAGAAATTGATGTTTATCGTAAGAAAACCACAGACCTCCTGATGAATCAAATCATACCTGGTTACATTGGTGCTACTAATAATCCAATAAGTAACTTAGGAGAAATTCAAAATACTGGTCTGGAAGCTTCTCTTAATTATAAATTGAGACTAGGAGATCTTGGTATAAATACTACATTCAATTATACGACATTTAAAAATGAAGTTATTAATGTAGCGGGTGAATCCGGATTCTTGACAGGATGGGGCTGGCCGGTTAGAAATACACCAATTACCAGAATGACGGAAGGATTCCCAGTTGGTCATTTTGTTGGATATCAGACAGATGGTATCTTCCAAAGCCAGGAAGAGGTATTTTCTCATATCAATGCTGAAGGTGATCCATTGCAACCTAAAGCAGGTCCTGGTGACCTTAGATTTGTTGATTCAAATGGAGATGGAACCATCAATTCTGATGATATTTCCAATATTGGTAATCCTTGGCCGAGTCACATTTTTGGATTTACCCTCGGGTTGGATTACAAAGGATTTGATTTAAGTGCTGTTCTTTCGGCTCAGGTTGGAAATGACATTTTTAGAGCCTATGAAAGATCTGATATAACTTATACTAATTATCAAGACTTCTGGCTTGATAGATGGACACCGGAGAATCCTGGAGGAGAATATCCAAGGCTGGTATCTAACGACCCTAACAATAATCAACGACCATCTGATTTTTATTTGGAAGATGGATCATTTTTAAGATTGAGAAACTTACAATTTGGGTATAATCTTCCTGAGAGTTTATTAAGTGCTGCCAAGTTGACGGGATTAAGATTATATATATCTGCTAATAATTTATTCACCATCACTAACTACACCGGTTTTGATCCAGAGATTGGAACCAGTGGATGGATCCTTGATACAGGAATTGATAAAGGATACTATCCAAGTAATAAGACCATCGGTGGTGGTATAAAAATTACTATGTAATCTATTCAAAAAAAAACGATCATGAAGAATTTAAAATATATATTATTAATTGCTTTTATATTTTCATCATTGTCTTGTAGCAAGGAAGATCTTGAGGTCGAGCCAGTGAATGAATTTCTTTCAGAAAACTTCTATCAGACTGAAGATCAGGTATTTTCAGCCCTTGTTGCTGCATATGACCCCATCGGATGGACGATGGCTTTCGGTCAATGGGTTTCTGAAGTAATGTTTAATGAAATCAGATCTGACAATGCCAATGCTGGTGGTGATCCTTCAGACAACGACCAACCGGGATGGCAGGAATTTGATGATTTCACCAATACCAATACGAATACAGTTATACACGCCATGTACCGTAGGTTTTATATCGGAATATTCCGTGCAAACCTGGTCATCTTCAAACCAGAAATATCTTCTCCTCTTGTGGATAGATATCAGGCTGAAGCAAAATTTTTGAGAGCCTATTACCACTTTGAATTATTGAAGCATTTCGGTCCGATTCCTGTAGTAACCCAGGAATTGACTCCAGAAGATGTAAACCTTTCCCGAAATACATTGACAGAGGTATTTACTGCCATAGAGCAAGATCTAACAGAGGCTATAGCTGTATTACCAGTAAGTATTTCTTCAGCAGAAACAGGACGTGCTACCAGAGGTGCTGCTCAGGCATTATTAGGTAAAGTATACTTATACTGGGGTGATATGCTGAACGATGATGTTCAGAAGTTTGATGCTGCTGCATCTCAATTAGGACAAGTTATACAATCTGGTATTTATGGCCTGGAAGATGAATTTGAATCTTTGTTTTTATTTGGAGTAAAAAATCCATCAGAATCAGTATTTGAGATACAAAAAACCAATTTATACCCGAGTGACTGGGGATGGTTTGAGGGAATTGAAGGTAATGGAATGGTTCAATTATGTGGTGTAAGAGGATTATGTTCAGGTCATCCGGAATACCAGGATGGTTGGGGATTTATGTTGCCTACTCAAGCCTTGTGGGACTTCTATTTACCTGATGATCTTTATAGAAGAGATGTAGCTATGATGTCAGAAGCAGAACTCGCACAAGAAATTCAAGATGCCGGAGTCTCCGGATGTAATCCTGTAGTGGATATCACTCAGTCTAATCCGGTAGATTTTACAGGCTACTGGCAGGAGAAATTTGCTAATTATAAGGCCTATGAAGGTAATAATGTAAACGGCGGAGACCCTAATTTAACAAAGGATGATAACATATATGCCATAAGATATGCTGACGTGCTATTGATGATGGCAGAAGCACTACATAGAGGTTCCGGATCAGATCAGGAAGCTAAAAGCTATATCGATATTGTAAGAGAAAGAGCAGCTGGGCCTGGACAAAATACAGATTTCAGAACCGCAGATGATCTAATGAGTGATTTAGGATGGTCGCTTCAGGATATTATCTGGTACGAGAGACGTGCAGAATTGGCTATGGAAGGCGACAGATGGTTTGATCTTGTAAGATCAGGAAGAGCCAATGCCAGCCTCTTTGCCGGTGACCCCATCAGGGGTAGTAATTTTAGTGATATTCATTTATGGTTGCCGATTGCTCTGGAGGAAACTTCAGTAGCACCTTCCTTAACCGAGTATCCAGATCAAAGTCTATTTCAATAAAGCTAACATATTTCAAAACTTTTAAATCAGTTAACAATGAAAAAAATGCCATATGATTTTTTAAAGGGAATGTGGATGTTAATTCCACTCCTATTAATTACAATCTTCATAAGTTGTGGAGATGATGAAGAAGAACCAAACCCAATGGTAGATGCTCCAATTGCGAGTTTTCAATTTACCGTTGACGCAAACAATTTTTTACAAGTAACTTTCTCTAATTTTTCTCAGAATGCGAGTACTTACAGTTGGAATTTTGGAGATGGTAATACTTCAACTGAAAAAGATCCTGTTTACACATATGCAGCAGCTGGTTCATATACTGTAACATTAACTGCTACTAATAGTGCAGGAGATGATAACATGAAATCAGAAACCGTTACTCTGACAGACCCTATGGCAGCACAAACTGCGCTTGATGGTGGGTCCAGTAAGACATGGTACCTACTTCGAGAAGGGGTTGCTTTAGGTATAGGTCCTGGAGCTAATAACAACGAATGGTGGTCTTTTGGAGGTGCAACACCTCTTGGAGACAGACCTTGTATACTTGATGATAACTTCACTTTCCACAGGGATGGAACTTTTGAGTTCAACTCAAATGGTACAATATTTATTGATTCCAATGGAAATGGTGGATGGCATGAATCTGAGGATTGTTGGGACGAAACTGACGGAGATGTATGGGGTGACAATCCTGATAGAGCAGCTTTCGCAAGTGGAGGAGACTATACCTTTGATTTCGATAATACAGCTGGTACATTAACCATAAACGGTTTAGGTGCATACATCGGTCTTCCTAATAAGACAGCTGGTGGAGATAACCCTGATCCGATAGATGTGAAAACATATTCTGTATTCAATCTTGTAGAAGGTGACGTTGCAGATTCACTAGGAGTCTCTTTGGTTGGTGATGGATTTGCCTGGAACTTTTATTTAGTGAGCTATGAAAATATTTCTGATTTACCAGAGATTCCAGGAGCTTTACCTAGCGCCAGTTTTACATTTGAGAAAGATGGGTTTTCAATAACCTGTAACAATACTTCAATCAATGCTACTTCCTATATGTGGGATTTCGGTGATGGTGGAATGTCTTCAGAAGAGAATCCTACTTACACCTACGGTAATGAAGGAGAATATACTATTACATTGACTGCGATGGATAATATGGGTAACAGTGCTATGGCTACTATGGATGTAGTAATCAGTGCTGCTGTTTTCAGTCCTTCAACCCTTTCAGTTGCAGAAGGAAAGACCTGGGTATTGGACGGTGCAAATTCATACTTTGTCGGTCCTGGTCAAGGTGACGGAACATGGTGGGGAGGACCTGGTCAAGAGGATGTTGATGGTGTAAGAGCCTGTCAATTTGATGATGAATGGACATTCTATGACGATGGAAGAATGGATTATGACTCTAAAGGAATGGTGTATGCTGAAGCTTACATGGGTGGAATGGATAATCCTGGTATCTGTCTTGAAGATGCTAATATTCCGGCACCTTTCAATGTATTGGGATCAGGATCTCATATGTTCACAACTACTGATGCTACTGAAATGGCACAAGCAACCATTACTGCAATGGGAGCAGGGGCATTTATTGGATTCAATAAAGGAATCAATGGTGGTGAATTAAATGGCATGGATGCACCTCCTTCATCCATTACTTATGATGTATTTGATTACAGCATTACTGATGGTGTTGAGCGAGTGACAATTACTGTGGATATAGCAGGCGATAGAACTGCTTTTTGGACGATTAGATTAAGAGCCGTAGAATAAACATTATAGGATGCAGGCTCCGAAACCTCTATGTGGCGGGATGAGGGGCCTGTATATTTTAAAATATACCATATGAAATTTCAATATCTCCTTATATTGTTTTTGTTATTGATGTCTTGCGGAGAAGAAATGATGCCTGAAATTCAGGAGGAAGATCCTTTGTTGTCAATGGATCCTTTAGCGGTCATTGAGGGAGACAATCAAAAATCTGTATTTGTTAGTCTCAGGTTAAATAAGAAATCGAGTTCAACGATAACAGCCATTTTAGAAACAGTGGATGGTACTGCTTCCAGTGGAGAAGACTATGTAGGTTTCAGTGGCAAATCAATTGAAATCACACCTGGAAGTATTCAGACTGAATGTAAAGTTGAGATTATTGGTGATGAGGTCTTTGAAAATGATGAAACATTTAAGATCAAAGTCAGCCAATTAACAGGTGCCGATATTTCCAACAGTGAGGTTACCATTACAATAGAGAATGATGATGAAAATACTCAGCTTACCATACCTTCTACCGGATATACGACACCTTCAGAATATGATGGAATGAATTTATTGTGGGCTGATGAATTTGATGGTGAAGAATTGAATGAGGAACATTGGACTTATGAAATCGGAAATGGATCAAGTGGATGGGGAAATAACGAATTACAATTCTATAGAAAAGAGAATACTTTTTTAACGGATGGAAACTTAGTCATCAGGGCTAAGAATGAAGTCTTTAATGGATTTAATTACACTTCTTCAAGATTAATCACAAAAGATAAAGTTGAATTTACTCACGGAAGGGTAGATATACGGGCAGTAATTCCTGAAGGACAAGGAATATGGCCCGCCTTATGGATGTTAGGTGCCAATATTTCTGAAGTGGGATGGCCTAGATGTGGAGAAATTGACATAATGGAGCTGGTGGGGCATGAACCTTCAAAAATTCATGGCACGGTACATTATCCAGACCCTGGAGGTAATCGGCTATTTAGAGGTGATGAAATTTCCTTGAGCGGGGGTAAAAAGTTTTCTCAGGAATTTCATGTGTTTTCAATAATATGGAAGGAAAACCTTATTCAATGGTTTATGGATGATCAGTTGTTTTATACTGTTACACCTTCCAGCCTAGGAAACAATAATCCTTACCCATTCAATGAACCATTTTTCTTCATTTTTAACATTGCGGTTGGAGGGGATTGGCCGGGATCACCAGATGGCACAACGATGTTTCCACAACATATGATTGTAGACTATATAAGAATTTTTCAAGAGTAGAAGTAGTTTATTTAACGAACAAAAATATATTCAAAACTATGGTGGCTATGCTCAGATATCTTTTATTGATGATTGGGCTAAATTCCTTTATCCTTGGTGGTTTAAGTGCTCAAACATTTCTTAGAGCCCAAGGGAAAGAAATTGTTCGTGAAGACGGTAGTCCAATTATCTTAAGAGGAATGGGCCTAGGTGGATGGATGTTGCAGGAAGGATATATGTTACAGACAGCTGAATTTGCCAATTCACAACATAAGATTGAAGCCAGGATTGAGGACTTAATAGGGGAGGAAGGAAAAGAACAATTCTACGATTTATGGTTGTCTAACCATGTTACAAGAACGGATATCGATTCCTTACGTTCCTGGGGGTTTAACTCTGTGAGGCTACCAATACATTATAATCTATTTACTTTACCTATTGAGGAAGAGGAAGTTCCTGGAAAGAATACCTGGCTTGAAAAAGGATTCGAATTAACAGATAGTTTGATTTCATGGTGTGCTCAGAATGAAATGTATGTTGTTCTGGACTTGCATGCTGCACCGGGTGGTCAGGGTAAAGATGAAGGAATTTCGGACTATGATCCTTCCAAGCCATCACTTTGGGAAAGTAAAGCCAACCGCGATAAGAC
>JABDLO010000006.1 GCA_013002995.1 Saprospiraceae bacterium
GGCTAATCGCATCCATATCTCCGTCCAAATCGATGTCCGCCATCTGGATAAATTCTCCTGAAGTATCCTGAACAATGTCATATGGATTGTTAAACCAACCAAGAAACTCGGGATTTGATTTATCACCTATGTTTTTAGCATACAGTACTCTAAACTCCTGAGTTGTATCTGCCAGGTCACTTGTAACCGTCCCACATAATACAATATCCAGGTCTCCATCTGCATCCAGATCAGCTAATGATGGAAGTAGTCTACTTAAAGGTACAATTGGATTCAGGTCAAAATCAAAGTCTCTTTTGATATCGAAGGTATCACCACTTGATATATAGAAAAGTAAATGTTGAATTTCACTTATATATTCCTCTTCTGCCATAGCAATAAAATCAGGTATCCCATCTCCATTTAAATCACCACATGAAGGATAGAAATAACCAAATGGAATGTATAATGTGTCAAAAGCCGGCGCTATTTGACCAAATTCGGGTTCTTTCGCTGTTCCAATATTTTCTTGATATTCAATGTTATAAGTTAATTCAGTTAAGTCTAATTCCTCTGACTCCCCTAGTCCTAAGGAAGTAAGAAATAAATCCTGATCTCCATCCTGATCACGATCTATAAACATCAATTTAAATACAATTCTTTCACCAGTCGAATCAACTAATTGAATGCCAAAGGGAAAAGTAGAATGAAACTGAAAATCCTGTGCATGAATATTGGATAAACTTATAATGAGTAAGGATACGAGTAGATGTCTGAGTACCATAACCAAAGATTTTGGTGTATAATTTTATCTCAGAACTCCTTGATTGGGAAAAGGACTAAACTAACATGTTAATAGTAAGTATGAATACCAACAATTGTAATGACAGGTATCAATGAATCAGATAATAACTGTCATCTCAACCTCTTCTTTTAACAATTCAATATTGAAATTAAACAACTCATTGAATTAGGTCAGGAAACAATGATCAAGTATGAGTAATTTAGTGTTTAGATATTCAAAATACCATTTATGCAAAAAGTTTTATTAACGGGAATTACTGGATTTTTGGGATCTCGTACAGCCATTCAATTACTCAACAAGGGCTATCACGTCACGGGTACATTAAGAAATAAAGATAGGGCTGAATCAATTAAGACGATCGTCTCAACACATACTGAGAATATTGAGAACCTGGAATTAATACAGGCTGATTTAATAGACGACAGATGGGGTGATAGAATGGCAGGAATTGATTACGTCATGCATATTGCATCTCCATTTCCCAGAACCTTACCCAAGCACGAAGACGATTTAATTATACCCGCTAAGAAAGGTGCTCTAAATATCATTCAGGCGGCCTCTAAAAAGAGCGTAAAAAGAGTGGTCATGACATCGTCATCAGGAGCCATAACCTATGGAGTATCTAAGCACAAAACTTTCAATGAAGAGGATTGGACTGACGTCACCAATAAAAAAGATACTACTCCTTACTTCAGAAGTAAGACCATTGCTGAAAAAGCAGCATGGGATTTTATTAAAAGCAATGACAGTGATTTAGAGTTGACTGTCATTAATCCCAGTCTGATTACAGGGCCAATCATTGAAAAAGATTACGGTACATCGGGAGAACTGATCAAAAAAATGATAGAAGGGAGTATGCCGGCCCTACCGGATATTGGCTTTCCTACCATTGATGTGAGATCTGTAGCTGAAGCTCATATTCTGGCAATGGAAACGAAAGCTGCTGCTGGAGAAAGGATCATCTGTTCAGGAGAATATTATACAGTAAGTGATATTGCTTCAATCATTAGACCATTATACCCAAATCTTAAAATTCCTAAAAGTAAGTTACCCAACTTTGGAGTAAAGATCTTTGCTTTATTCGATAAAGAAGCCAGAACTATCTTACTGGATTTGGGAACCAGGAGAAAATTAGATAATTCCAAAGCAAGACAATTGCTGGGTTGGGAACCGATGGATGGAAAGGAAGGAGTCATTTCTATGGCAAAATCGATGATAGAGCATGGTGTTGTTTCATGATGGACTAAGAATGTACAACTTTAGATAAAAAGATAAATGGCTTATTGGCTACTTTTAGCCTGATGAAGAAGTGGTTTGCCATTATTATACTGATGATCATTGGATTTCAATCCTTATATCCACAGGAATTACCAGTGGATGATACCTTAGCATATAAGGCGATAAATACGGATAACATCACCCATCGATTTACCTCAGCATTTATTCCGGATAACGGACTCAATTATTATGTAGAACATTATGCTGACGATGTGCATGTTCATCTTCCTGTAGCCGGTGGATGGGGGGATGCCATACCGTATCTACATTCATTTAATGGAGGATCTTATAAGTGGACCAGCCATTATTACAATGGAATAAAAACGAATAATGTGCTGATCCCAGGTGATGCCATGTTTCACCTCACCACTGATTTACATCAGATTACTGTGGATGCTTATGCATCAGAAATCAAGCTTAACCCTAACTATGATTCCACTGATCATCTTTCTGTTAATTACCTGCTGGGCGATATCGGAAGCAGGGTAGGGTGGGCAGATTGGTTTATCAACAATATATCCGGACATAACTCGGCTCAGCAGAGGGCAGTTATGGAGATAGAAGATAGGATGTATTTACCTTATCAGGTTAGATTGAAGTATACGAAGCCGAATGAAATAGATCAGGATCCGTTTCAGTTTCAATTTCTTGTTGGGAAAAGAAAAAATATCGATCAGGATTACCTGGGTAGATCTAGTACCTATGATGAAAATTATTATCAGGCATCTTTGATGGGAAGCATAAGTAAACAGTATCATTATGCTTTGGAGTGGCAATATCGGTCTCATGCTTTTTCAGAATTTCAGTATGATGAATCAGAGACGAGTGGAAGGCATATCGGAAATGTATCATTTTATTCAACGGGCGATCACAACTATGGAATACACTTAAATGTGATGGATCTTTCTTATCAGGATGCATCCTTTAATCGCAATGTCATAGATCAGGATGGAGAGGGTTTACATCCTTTTTACCAGGATGGGACCCAACTTGCTCTCACCCCATTTTACAGTAGAAAGGGACCATTGTGGAAGAAAAATAAATGGAAGTACAACCTTGAATTTCATAATTCATGGAACAGACACCAGCCCCGGACTACTGCAAAGTCCAATGCCATTTATTACCAGAGCAACGATGCTAATTACCGCTCTCTACATGTAATGGATTGGGCAATGACTGCTCATTCTAATTGGTTGTTAAACAATAATGCGACCATCACTTATGAAGATCAGGAAGGAAGTACAAGGATAAAATTGAGCAGTGGGTTGAATTTTATAGGGATGACCTATGATCAATCAGCTTTACTCCACCTCATGCCTTCTATAGATGTCGGAATAGAACAAGATCTTTCTGATCGCATTTCTATCGGAATGAGAACCGGGTTGATCCCCCGGCCATATGATATTGATCAGGTGAGATTTCTATCCCGGGATCATCTTAATGGAACAGCTTATTATTGGAATGATTCCAACGGGAACAAAGAGGTTGAATCGTCAGAACGTGGAACTATTTTATATGTCACGGGAGGTGAGCATCGCATCAAAGGAGCCGACCTGGGACCGTCAAAAACATTGTATATCGATGTACCGTTTAAATGGCAAGCTTCACAACATTGGCATTTTAAACTCATTCCCCAATTTCGATCGCATAGAAATACCTGGGATGTACAGTATCATCCTGATTTACCACTTCCGGTCGGTCTTAATGAATTAGGATCCTGGTTTTATAGAGGTGGCGGTGGTCAATCAGTGTATGAAGTGATCCCATATAGTGAGGAGTGGATGCGGGACTCTGATGGAAGACTGAGGTCTTCCCTTTTTAATCAGCCATTTTATGCAGGCATTACTCTACAATTTGAAAGATCATCAGAATCATTTTATGTGAGGGGGTCTGCGACGGGTCACATTATTGCCGGTGGAGCTACGATGGGCAATGGCCCTTTGAATAATAATATCAACCAACCTTCTGATGCTATGTCAGACTTAAATCTGCGATATAAATATCTTGGTAGGATAGATTCAGACCGTTCATATTTAGCCAATTTTTTAATGGGATATATGTACAGCAATCATGGAAAAATGTCCCTTCAGTTGAGGTATAGGGATGGGCAGTCATTTGGCTATTATGGAAGTCTATTACTTGAAACTACTGAAGGAGCTCAAGTGATTTTTAATCAACCTTTACCTAGGGGAGATGATCCTTTTACCAGATTGATGGGAAGACGAGAAGACTTCTTATTAAACATCAATCTCTATTGGCATCACAGATTATCTCTCTCCACTGGTAATCTTGACCTAGGAGTTCAGGTATTCAATCTATTTGATTTTGCTACAGAGGCTTCAGAGTTTACCTATGGTGTAGATGGTAACTTTCTACGTGCTCCGTTAGAATTACAAGTGGCCAGGACAATGAGTTTCTCTTTACATTACAATTGGTAATTAATTACAGGGAACCTGTGATGTCACCAGGTTGCCCCCATTATCAACAAACATCTTCCAGCATTCACTTTGTGCATTTCTGAATATCAATCCAGCACCATCTTGCGGAATGTAAACATTGCCATTCATCAGTTTAGCAGATTTGCTTGAACCGATAGAAGTATTGGTGGTTTGAATATTCCCATCATTATCTACATTTACCTTGGTGTAATTGCTTCCACTTCTCTTAAATATCAATGCCCTTGATCCTGTCATAACATAAATCTGATTGGTTTGAGATTCAACATTGGCCATAGGATTGGCAAGAGCGGTAAGTTCAAGATTGCCAGAGGGATCAACGCTTATAAGGTAGGAATCACCTATTTCATTGGTTAGGACCACTCCTCGATTGATCTCTTCTACACAGAAGTCTGAATCATCAAACGTGACTTGATCAAAAGCATCGTATCCATTGGTAAGGGCTAGATGTCCCGGTCCTTGAATAATTGCTTTGAAGCCCTGAGCATTACCAGATCCTATATTGTCGAGCACTTCTGAGGTGAGGACAAAATTTGCAGTACCTTCTGTTGAAGAAGAGATAGGTCCGGGATTATGAATGATATTCAATATGTCGGTATTTGGTCCCCAGGTTGCCAACTCTGAATCCGTATAGTAGAGTGTGACCTCATAGAGGGCATCATTATCAGCATCAATCTGAAAGGTTTTATTACTGAATTGCATGGAACCAAAAGGCAGATTGGTCTTACCTGTTCCGGAAGTTACGATATCTACATCAAAACAATTCATTGTTGTTGTACCAATGTTCTTAATGGATAGCATTACTTCATCGTCAGGAGAATAAAAGTGGGCAGTATTACCTATGGGCACCTCACCATTGGATGAAGAAACAGCTTCCTCTACGACGGCACCTGCAGGCTGAGAAAACCTGATGACAGGATGTATATCATAATACAAGGTGTAACTCCCTGAGTTTAAGTTGCACCCATTTGTTCCTGTTCCTGTTCTGAAACTCGTGCCTTCTACATTGGTAGTTCCGGTGTCAAACCCTAAAATGTTGTCATCGGCGCTGGAAGTTGTGTTGTCAAAACAGAAGTCAATGTATAGATTAGAAGTACCATTCCATAGAAACGAGTTAGCCAAATTAAATTCTACCCAGCCAACGGCTGTTGTAACACTTCCAAAAAACACCTGTGAAGTATTATACCAGGGTACACTCGGAGATAGGCTAGAAAATCCTGTCTCAATCATTCCAATTCTAAAATTATTATAATCGCCTGAAGAATTTTTAGCATAAACATAGACATCAATTTTATTGATCTCACCAGCCGTTAATCCAAGCGCTTGTAAATCTGAGGCAGGAATAATTACTCTGGTTTTAGCATCCTGAGATCCTCCCCTGAAGATGGTTGGATATTGAAAGTGGGATGCTGCAGGATCATCATATATTACCTCCCCTCCTCCTGAACAACACTCAGAAGATACAAGGTCTCCTGATCCACCATTAATGGTCATTGTATGCATATCGAATGGCCCCAAGTCTGCTGTGCCTGAGGTGATGCTTAGATTCAGAATCACCGTTTCATCTGATTCTTCAATCTTGTCGTCGTAAACTCTAATTGTGATATTTTGAGAAAGGCTACCGGTAGGAGTAAAGGTTAAGCTACTAGTCATCAACTCAAAATCTTCCCCTTCACTGGCGGTGCTCGATCCATCCACACTAATAGACACCTGGACATTGGCTTCAGGGCTTACACTTAAACCAATGGTTCTGGTAAGATCAGTATATGGTTCATTACATGGTCCACCAATACCTGTCTGCCCTGATTCATTTACTGATGAGGTATAAGTGTTGAAATTCAATTGAGGGGTTGACCCCGCACACACAGAAAGACATCCTATTCCGGAGTAGAATGATTCTATTGATGCAATACTCCCAGCTGACCAGGTTGAAGTGTTTTGTACGGAGGGAGCCATTATATGTGAACTACCAGAGGCATCATGGCCGGCACCAAAATTATGTCCTAATTCATGTGCAGTAAGTACCCGGAGTAGTTCTGCATTGCTTCCTGTATTACTTATCCAACTCTGTAAAATATTATATCTATAACTGCTACATACCGCACCTACCCATGCCAGACCAATGGTATTTACAGTAGGCCCACCGAAGTCTCTATCCGACCATAATGATGCAACATCATGAGGGATACTTAAATTTGATAATGCCCAGGTCCTGAAACTATTAAGTAGTGTGCCAGGATCTAATGAATTAGTCCAAGGATCACAGGTACTACAGGTAGAATTGATAAATCCAGTTATAACTAATTTTAATTCATCGGCAAATTCATCATCATAATTAGAATTTACATCATTGGTAATTCCAGTAGCAAAAGCTTCAGCTTGAGCAACACCTCCCTGTTCATTTACCTGGAGCCAATCATTGCATATAGCATATTCCACATCGTAACATACACCTGCAATTTGATTTAATCGTTGCGGATAAAGCCTATTCTGAGCATTGGTAAACTCTTTATATCCACAAGTAACTTCAGCGCCTTTTTTAATATCGCTTGACCTGTAGACTATTACTTCAGAGAGGTTTGCTTCTTTGTTATATCTTTTTAATGGTTCCATGTAAATGAAATCATCCTCCAATTTTATGAAGCCATAAGTGAAATTGGGAGCTATGGTTAATGACACCCGGTATCCTTCATCTGTATATCCATTCATCGGTAAGATGTCAGGTAGTCCTTGACTGAGGATATTCCCATTGTGATCTTTACTTACATGATCTTCAGTAAATATTTCAGAATCTACAAGTGTCATATCCCAACCATCAATACTTATCCGATTGATGCCGTCTCTATTATTTTTCAATGATTGAAAAAGTACCGTGCTCTCAACAGAAATGGTTCTGTAATTATGAAATGATTGTTCTGGACTTCTTACCTGACCAGATAAGCCATAACACAATGTTACTATTATAGTTAAAGACAATATTTGCCTCATAATATTCAGTTGTATGAAGTAATAAATCTCGAAGGAATAGACGATTGCGTACTCAGACTTATATGGGGAACCTTACAAAGGTAAAATCTTAATTGGTAAATTTATGTCAAATAGCTTCCAGTTATAATAATTGGGGGTATTCCTTTAGGTATTTTATCTTTAATTGATTGAGATGGTTTAGACTCATTTCTATTTATTACATATCTTCTGATATCTTTATTCCAAACTCATTATTGTGAAGTCTTTTACCATATTACTCTTGATTTCTACTTTTTTGATGCCAGCTTTTGGTCAGATTTCCAGCGAAGAGCTCATCAACAATTCCATTTCCTACCATGATCCTACCGGACAATGGCCGACTTTTAAGGGTACATTGAGATTTGACCAGATCAATCCTACTCGCGTAGATCAATCCATGAGAAAAATCGTCTTTGATAGGGCACTGGATTATTTTAGGTTTGAACAGAAAGGTAAAGATCTTTATCAGCTCAGAGAATTGAATAATGGTGTCTGTCGCCATGCTATCAATGGTAATGATGCTCTATCAGAAGAAGAAATTAAGCAGTATCGGATGACCTGTGATCGCACAACCATGTACCGGGATTATTATTCTTACTTGTATGGACTTCCTATGAAATTGAAAGACCCTGGAACCCTGATCGATCCCATCGCCAATGAATACGTATTTCAGGGGAAACCATGTTATTCTGTAAGGGTACTTTATGAAGAAGAAGTGGGAAAGGATATCTGGGATTTTTTCTTTGACAAAGATACTTATGCTCTGATCGGATACCGGTTTTATCACGATGTTTCCAAGAATGATGGTGAGTACATTACCTTACATGGGGAAGAGACCATCGGAGGAATTAGAATGCCAAAAAATCGATTCTGGTACATGAATGCGGATAACCGATATCTGGGGGCGGATTTGCTCCTTCCTGAACCAGCTACTATTGAAAGAGACATCGCTGAAGATTACAATGCAGCCATTCAGTTGCAATGGAACAAAATCATCAATGATGAAGTTTATAATGTATCAGTAACTCCTCAATGGTTTCCTGACAGTAGTGGAGTGTGGTACAATCTTTATAATACTCATGGCAAGTGGTACTACCGCCTCAATTTTACCGATCTTGAAAGTGAGGAATTATTTGACCATCAAGTGGTAGCTGATAAGCTGTCAGAAATGGTTAAGGATACGATAGAGCCCTACGCCCTTCCTCTTAGGAACTTAACTTATGTTGCCAGTGATACCTTCACATTTGAAGTAAATGTCAGACTTTACCAATTGGTGCTCCCATCCCACGATATTGTTGAAATTGAAAAGCCTGAATCTCCTGATCCTTATTCTTCTATTTCACCTGATGGTAAATGGACGGCCTGGGTAAAAGATTACAATCTCTATCTAAAGGATAATGAAACAGACCAGGAAACCCAGTTGAGTAAGGATGGTTCAGAGCATTTTCAATACGCAAGTTATTATGGATGGTTTGATCTTATGGAAGGAGAAGGAGGCGAGCGTCCCAATAGGTTTTATGTAGATTGGTCTCCCGATTCTAAATATCTGGTAACCTCGATCTGCGATACCAGGAATGCAGAGAAAATGTATATGCTGGATTGGAGTGTGGATACCTTATATAAGCCTCGATTATTATCATACTTTAGGGGGTCACCTGGCGATACAACGATGGTTCATTATGTTCCTTACATCTACAATGTAAAGGATCAATCGCAGGTGAATGAAGATTTTCCAAAAGCTACGCACATCAACTCGATTGGCTTCACGTGGTCCGAGGATGAAGATTTTATATATGCTCGCATCCCTGAGCGGGGTTATCAGAAAGAAGAACTTTTCCGCATAAACCTGGAGGATGGGTCAAGAAATCGGATAATTGAAGAAACCAGCTCTACCAATATTGATGATCTGCGTATCTGGTACAAGGAATCAGCCGGTAAAATTTTCTATACTTCTCAGAAATCGGGGTGGAGACAACTATATGCATACGATCTTAAAAAAGAGGAGAGACATGCTGTTACTGACGGCAAATATTTCTTTCACAACATCATGCACATGGACGATGAGTCCAGGATGATCTATTTTACTGCTGCAGGAAAAGAAGATGGTCATCATCCTTATCAGCGACAACTCTATGTGGTAGGATATGATGGAGGTGATGTCAAGAGATTAACTTCTGAGGATGTCAATCATGATGTACGATTTTCGCCTGACGGCAAATATTTCTGGGACAATGCATCAACTGTTTCTTATCCTACCCGTACATGGCTCAGAACAAGTTCTGATGGATTGGTTTTAAAAACCATTTCACAAGCAAGCGTTGATGGCCTTTATGATAAAGGCTGGAGGCCTCCGATGACATTTTCCGGGGCGTCCAGGGATGGGGTGACCACCATGTATGGTGCCCTATGGAAGCCAACCTACTTTGATCCTTCTAAAAAATACCCCATTATAGATCATACCTACACCGGGCCTCATACACAAATGTATCCTTCTCAATTCAGGACGTCCATTGCCAGGAACAACCAGGCATTGGCAGAGTTGGGTTTTATTGTCATGATGGTCGATGGCATGGGTACTTATGGAAGGTCCAAGGCATTTCATAATGTCTCTTATAGGAATATGGGCATGAACTTATTGGATCATACCCTAGCCATACAGCAACTTGGTGAACAATATGAATGGATCGATACTTCCAGAGTGGGGATCTTTGGCCATTCTGCAGGGGGATACGATGCCGGACATGCGATGTTACAATTCCCGGAAACTTATGATGTGGCTGTATCCAGCAGTGCTGATCATGATTTCAGAATGGAAAAAGCCTGGTGGCCGGAGATGTACATGGGATGGCCTGTGGATTCACTTTATGACCAGGTATCCAATATCACAATGGCAGGTAATCTGAAAGGCAAGCTACTACTTGTCCACGGAGCACTGGATGATAATGTCAATGCTTCGGCAACATTCAAACTGGCGGAAGCTCTTGTCGATGCTGATAAAGAATTCGATCTATTGATACTACCGAGTCAACGTCATGGGTATTCTGATCAACAGCATCGCCGATACTTCACCAAGAAACGGTGGAATTATTTTATTGAGCATTTGTTGGGTAAGGAGCCGCCTTGGGATGTGAAGTGGGATAATATGAATTCGAAGTAAATACTTCGAATAGCGGAGGGATACTGGCCTATTTACTTACAAGCAAATAATACTTGAGTGATCAACTCATCTTCTGGGACTTCACTTGGATCATTGACGTATAGTTCAAATGGATGGATGCTCTTCACCGCTTTAAATTCCTTGCTTCTCATCATCGTGTGCTGGGTAGTCCAGGCATTTCCAAGATGCCTATAACTTCCTACATGTTCTATGATATGTACTTTAGTGGTTGGAATTGATCCTGATATCATCCCATCAGGCAAATCATCCGGCACCTTGCTCACAGGAACTCCTGATGTATAACTGACTCCTCCTTTAACCATGTCCCATTTATGATAAATAGAAAATGGGAGGCCATTGATAAGATCTTTTTTATCATCCATATAAGCCCACAGTTTCTCGAAATCGGAGCTCATATCCTTTCCGATATCATCCATACTAGAATCCGACTTGATGGCTATAAAAGTGCATCCGGGAAATGATGATTCCCCTTTAAAGTTGAGTTGAGAGTTGACCTTTCCATCTTCCACATAGTCTTTCAACATATTTAATCCTCTGTCATAATCCATAGAGATGAATCCTATGGTCATCTTTTTCATCCAGAACATAAACCAGGGCAGGCTTCCATCCATCAGCCAGGTAACCCTGGTGCCTCCATCCTCTTCTTTTAGCTTGAATGCCACATCTGAGTGACTCTTCCAAGGCTTAAGAAAGTTTAGATCGTAAGTGATGGATTCATTTTCTTTTTCCTCCAGGATCGTCATATTGCCTGATCCTACCCGATTTCCACTCCATGAATATGATTTATTATCTCCTGCAATGTTAAGAGTGGCTTCCGGTTCCATAACCAACCACGGAGACCAGATCCTCCAATGACTGAAGTCATTGACTACATTAAAAATCTTTTCTGCCGGAGCATTTATATGAATGGATCTTGTTATATGAAATTTAGGCATAACATTTTAATTTTGATACTTTAAAAAGGACATACAAGTTACATCACTTTTATGAAAAGGGCCAATTGATGGTTAAAGAAATATGTCTTATGGAATTGTTCTTGGCTATAAAAAGGTAAAATCTTTGATCCGATCAAGTAGTAATCCTTTATCTTAAATTTTATAAATGTATCAACACTGTCTACACCTTTTGAAAATGAAACGCGATATAATTTTAACAGGAAGACAAGTAGTTTAATAAGGCCATGTCATTTAATTATCTATCTTTGCGGCGATAAGAAAACATTATCCCCTCTTAGAAGTCTCTCCTGAGGAAATTTCCAAGAATAACAGAATAATTATAATATGACATTTGAATCTTTAAAGATTGATATGCCTTTATTGAAGGCATTAAAAGATAAGGGTTATGAAACACCCACCCCTATACAACAACAAGCAATACCTCATATACTCAATAAGAAGGATATCATGGGATGTGCCCAGACCGGTACCGGTAAGACGGCTGCATTTTGTATTCCCATTATTCAGAGAATAAATCAGATAGAAGGTAACAATAAAGGAAAGCCGGTCATCCGCTCATTGATTTTAACACCTACTCGAGAACTGGCCATTCAGATCAGTGACAATATCAAGGCATATGCCAAGCATACCAATATCAAGCATGCGGTTATATATGGTGGAGTGAAGCAGGGAAGGCAAGTGGACCAGCTAAATCGTGGTGTTCACATTGTAGTTGCGACTCCCGGAAGGTTATTGGACCTGGTCCGTCAAGGACATCTTCATTTAAATACGATCAAGATCTTTGTCCTGGATGAGGCAGATCGTATGCTGGACATGGGTTTTATTAATGATATTAAGAAGACCATTCAATTACTGCCTAAACAAAGACAGTCCTTATTCTTTTCTGCTACCATGCCGACTTCCATCATTAAGCTGGCACACACTATTCTCTTTCACCCTGTTAAGGTAATGGTAAGCCCACAGTCTACAACGGCTGATACGGTCAAACAATATCTATATTATACCAATAAGAATCTCAAGGAGAAATTGCTCCTACACATTCTTGAAAAGGAAAATATTGACCAGGTTTTAGTATTTACCAGAACCAGGCACGGTGCTGATCGACTGTCAAGAAACCTGATGAAGAGAAGAATTGCTGTTGCAGCCATTCATGGTGACAAAGCTCAGAATCAAAGACAGAAAGCGCTGACCAGGTTTAAGTCAGGAGATTTGAAAGTGCTGGTTGCCACGAATATTGCAGCGAGAGGAATAGACATCAATCAGTTAGAACATGTAATTAATTATGACATCCCGGTTGAAGCAGAATCCTACGTGCACAGGATCGGAAGATCTGGTCGTGCCGGACAGGATGGAATATCTATTTCACTGTGTGAACCGGAAGAAATCGTACATGTTAAAGCGATCCAGAAATTGATCAAGCAGAAGATCGAAGTAGTCGAAGATCATCCATTCCCTCAGACGGAAAAGCCCATGACTGAAGCGGAGAAAAAAGAATGGAACAGAGAAAAACAGAGAAGAAGACAAGAATTTTTTGCCAATCGAAAAAAGAAAAGGCCCTCCGGTGGGCGTAATCGTAAAGACAATTCTTACAGCCGTGACGATCGGAGAAAAAGCAAGGATAAACCGGATAACAGCGGAAAAAGAAGAAATAAATCAAACTCCCATGAATCTTCCAGGAGTGAAAATGAAAGATCTAATTCTTCAAGTAAAAGAAGGAACGATTCTAATTCTCAGGAATCTTCTTCTAACAGTAAAAGGAAGTCAACTTTTAGCGGAAAAAGGAGAAGCAATTCCAATACTTCCGGAAAGAAAAAGTACGGAAAGAGAAGAAACAATAATAATGGTAGCAGTAGCAAGTCCATGTGGCCATTAGAGAAGTAATTCACTATTTTTTGCTTAAAAATAACAGTCTTAAAAGCCGTTGATAATCGTTATCAACGGCTTTTTTTTTCTTTTTGTTTGATGTTTTAAGGAAAATTAAAGAACTTCAAAGTAGCGAATACTAAAATAACAGAAGTTAAGAGAACGACAATTATTGTAGGTGGGTTTTAGTTAATAAATTATGAAAGAAAATCAATGAAAATTTTAAAATATAGTTTGTTCCTTTTTGTAATGATTATGTTCATTACATCTTGTATGTCTGAAGAGGAGACTGAAGTTCTTCCACCTATTGAAGATGATCCTATTGAGGAGGATACCATACCAGATGGAGGGATGGATCCGGAAGTGATAACATGGAAAAACTGGTACTTGTCTGTACCTGTAGATAGAGGGAATGGGAGTGCCACATCGATATTTTATGAAGATATTGTTAATAACAGACTGAGCGCTGAAGAGTCTAAGTATTTCTATGAGAATGATGATGGGAGTTACACTTTGTGGACGAAGTTTACAGGATTTACCACCTCTGGTTTATCAGAGTTAGGTGATAAATATTGCCGGACAGAACTCAGAGAATTTTGGAGGGGTAATCAGGACGGTTATGATAATTGGTCCATGTCTTCCGGAGTACATATTCTGGAATCGACGATGCGGGTGGATTATGTCGAAGGCAACGGCCGCACCATAGTGGCACAGATTCATGGTAAAGACTCTCCCGGAATTAGTGGTAGTCCGGCAACTGTAAAAATTCGATGGAATAGTGGAATGATACAAATAGATCACTATACAAAGCCAAGTGGAGGGGATCCCTGGACAAGTAAATACGATAAAAAAGTTGACTTTGCCAGGGTCGATAACGAAGTGTTCACGATAAAAGTGAAAATTGAAGATGGCAAATTATTTTGTGCCCTGGTCTGTGAAGAAAAAGATTTAGACATTCCTTATACTGAATTTTATGACTATGCAGGGAACGGATATATCCATGAGAATTACTTCAAAACGGGTAATTACTTTGCCTGGAATGATGACTATGAAAAAGCCGCACAGGTAATACTACATAAAGTGGTGACAGAACACAGATAATGGCGACTGGCCTACAAATTGTAATACTTCCATACTCGAGGAACTCGCACATTGTTTACTTAAAATGTAGTGTGGAAGTACGTAAAATAATTCCTGTTTTTAAAGCGATGAAGGGGAAGCATTTGATTTTTAGTAACTCATGTTATTCAGACAATGAGATATTCACTTAATATGGAGCATGCCTATCCCAATAATTGTATTTGCCTAATTAGGTATACAAAGACAATCTACAACATCAGAAATATGATAATCAAAATCTAAATGTTTAATAATTTTGAAGGATTTACTGAAGACATAGAGGGCGTAATGATCAGCTATGTAATTGGTGGCAGTGGGCCTCCAATTCTATTGCTTCATGGTTATCCTCAAACTCATGTAATGTGGCATAAATTAGCCGATCAGCTATCAGAACAATACACAGTGGTGGCAAGTGATCTAAGAGGGTATGGAGACAGCAGTAAGCCTCCAACTACTGAAACTCACGAGCCCTATTCCAAAAGGGCGAGTGCAAATGACCAGATAGAATTAATGCGAAGGTTGGGATTTGATCATTTTATTCTCGTGGGTCATGATCGGGGTGGACGGGTTGGTCACAGAATGGCATTGGACTACCCGGATGCAATTAAAAGCTTAGTTCTTCTGGATATAGCTCCAACTCATTCTATGTATACCACCACTGATATGGAATTTGCAGCCGCTTACTACCATTGGTTTTTTCTTATTCAGCCATATGATATTCCGGAGCGATTGATAGGAAATGACCCTTTCTATTTTTTAGAAAAGAAATTTGGTCAATGGGGACGGGATGAAAGTGCTTTTACAGAAGAAGCCTTTGAAGAATACCTTAGATGTTTTACTCCCGAAACCATCCATGCCAGTTGCGAGGATTATAGGGCTTCAGCTACTATTGATCTTGTGCATGATAAATTAGATTTGGATAAAGGGAACAAAATAAAATGCCCTATGCTTTGTCTTTGGGGGGAGAAAGGATTTGTAGGAAAAAAATATGATGTGGTTGCAGAATGGTCACGATGGGCAATGAATGTAGATGGATATGGGATACCATGTGGTCATTATCTGCCAGAAGAAGCTCCTGAAGAAACCTTAGCCGCTATACTGAAATTTATAAATGAATAAATCATCAATGAATACTTACCAGATTGCAACAGTTCCCGGTGACGGAATAGGAAAAGAAGTAATTCCGGAATCAATAAAAGTGTTAGAGGCCGTAGCTGCTCAATGTGGCTTTAGTTTAAAATTTAAATATTACGACTACTCTTGTGAGCACTTTGTTAAATATGGCAAAATGATGCCGGAAGATGGGTTGGAAAGATTGAGGGATAGTGATGGTATATTTTTGGGTGCGGTTGGGTATCCTGGTGTACCTGATCACATTTCGCTTTGGGGGTTATTAATTCCAATCCGAAGAACCTTTGAGCAATATGTAAATCTTCGTCCGGTACGATTACTGAAAGGAATAGCATCTCCCCTGAAAAATCCAGGAAATGTGGACTTCTATATCGTCAGAGAAAATAATGAAGGTGAATATTCTTCAATTGGAGGTAAACTCTATGAAGGTACGGAACAAGAGGTTGTTATTCAGGAAAGTGTATTTACTAAAAAAGGAGTAGACAGGGTTATGAAGTTTGCATTTGAATTGGCAGATAAGAGAAGAAAGAAAATAACCAGTGCAACCAAGTCAAATGGGATCATTCATACGATGCCTTACTGGGATGAAAGATTTAAAGCAATAGGGAAGGGATATCCCCGGGTAGAACAAGAGCAATATCATATTGATATTCTTTGTGCACACTTTGTGCAGCACCCAGACTGGTTTGATGTAGTTGTTGCAAGTAACCTCTTTGGGGATATTTTATCCGATTTAGGACCTGCGGTAGTGGGCGGTATGGGCGTCGCAGCAGGAGCCAACATCAATCCTGAAAAGAAATTCCCGAGTATGTTTGAACCTGTCCATGGGAGTGCTCCTGACATCGCAGGGAAGAATATCGCCAATCCAATTGCTTGTTTCTGGACTGCTGTAATGATGCTTGAGCACTTTGGTGAAACAGAAGCTGCACGTCTGTTGATGGACGCCATTGAAGATGTAATCTCACAAGGGAATGTGCTCACCAGAGATCTGGGAGGGAGCGCATCTACTCAGGATATGACGGAGGCTATTATTGATAAAATATTGAAAAAGTAATCCAATATGGTAAATCCTGATTAGCGTTAATTTTGAATACTTTAGCAGAATCAAAAAACCAATTTTAAAAATGAAAGTATTCCGGTTGATCATACACTCCATTCTTTTTATATGTTTTGTGACGTTTTCCTATTGACAGGAATACGAGGATTTTACCCTTGAAGGATCGAGGAAATTTCATCGGGATTATGCCACCAGTGCGTTTACTGATGGAGGGTAGATGTCCCAATATTTATATCTGCATTTTCTGAATATTAAGCTCATACAGAATGAATTCAAAAAATTGTAATGAAAACTCCAGCAGGTTACAACAGATTACCTCAATACCTGGTTTAATATCGAAACGTATCATTAAAATTGAAAATTTCTTACCTCAACAGGAGCGTGACACACTTTTTAATGCAGTATGTACAAATCAAGAAACATTTCGGAATAGGGGAATTCCTGAATCCGCGATGCGAGGGTCTCTATACCTGGACTTGGGGTCCGAAGAATCCGAGGATTCAAAGGTTTTACCCATTAGCAAAGCTTGTGAATGTTTGTCGAAACGCATCATGATGTTGTTACCGGAATTGTTTACAACACTTGACGTTAAGCCATTTCCTGTTTCAAATATTCCTTTAAACTTTATAAACGGCCTTGATGGTCATATGGGTTTACCACATACTGATGAGAGTGGAGGTCGGTTCAAAATCTCGCTGCTCTATTACCTGAATAAGGTGCCAAAGGCTTTTCAGGGTGGCGCACTTGAATTTTACGAAACAAATGCAAGATCCCAAAGTGGTCATAGTGAGAAGGCTTTTGCCAAAATCGAACACAAAGACAATCTGCTGATTGCATTTCTTAGCCATATGTATCATGGAGTTTCCGAAGTTCAGCTTGATTCAGATAAATTTGAAGACGGTCGATTCGTAATCGTTGGATTTCTTGGACCGTGGTAGTCCGTGAATTTTAGGATTTAATGATCTCTGATAGTTCCTTTTATTTAATTATCATTTTTCTTAAATTAGGTATATTGATGTTATCAGCTTTTAGAGATGTTTAACAATCGAAGAATAAGATTTATACGTAATTACGTATATGGCGATGTTTTTTTTGCATAAAAATTGATTCTTTAAAATCTTAAGATTGCTACAAGTGCAAAAAAATACGAAATATTTGAAGTTCCCTTTTCAGTTTAACACAGAAAAACTGGTGCATGACTTATCATTAATTCTTGATAAAAATTGGATTCCACATTTTAACACTACAGGCTATAATGGAGATTGGAAAGTCATTTCATTGTATGCTCCTAACGGAGTAGAATCTAACATATACGCACTTACAACATCTAATTCAACAATATCAGAAACATCAATACTCAAAGAATGTCTCTATTTTAAAGAAGTTATTGACTTTTTCAAATGTTCCATTCTTTCTGCCCGAATTCTACGATTAGGAGTTGGTGCTGAAATTAAATCACATAGAGATCACGAATTAGGCTATGAGGATGGGAATTTTCGATTACACATACCAATCGTTACGAATTCAAATGTCCAATTTTTTCTTGATGGTATCGAATTAACAATGCTGCCTGGAGAATGCTGGTATACCAATGTAAACTATGTGCATTCTGTTATTAATTTAGGCATGTCCGATCGAGTTCATTTGGTCATAGATGGAGAGAGAAATGAATGGTCAGATCAATTGTTTTTTTCATTAGCTCCAAAGGAAAGTTTTCAAGCCATAATCAAAGAAAATGATTCTCCAGAAACAATTGTTAGAATTATTGAAGAATTAAAATACAGAAATGAACCTGCCGCCGAACAATTGATAAATGATTTATTACTAAAATTAACTAAAACACAACAAAACCTAGACGGCAATAAAACGGCCGATTAGCCATACTGTTGTAAGTAATCAAATAATTAATGCAATAAAACCCCAAGCATCAAAACAACTCATGGTGCATGTTATTATGATTTTCCAGACAGATGCAGTTGGAAGGTAAAAACTGAAACATGTATAAGATCATAGTACCTAAACCCTACGGCAATTGAAAAACTAAACGTGGTGCTTTATTAGAAAAAATTCAAAATAACCAATGATAAATTTCTTTAGAAAAATTAGACAATACTTACTTTTGAAAAATAACCAGGAAGCCTCCCTCTTGGATTTTGGAAGATTTTGAGACTGAATTAAACAGAGGTCTCGATTTTAACGGGTTAAATGATGGGTTGTATAACGCAGTTTAAGGATAAATAAGACAAATGCACTCATTAGATTGATCTTGACAAAGCAATAGTCATATTTGAAAATTTAGAGAATATCAATCAAACTAAACTTACTGGAGGGTCAATTATCCGGATTCCAGAAGTCTGTTTTACCGAAATATGCATTGAGTCCCTAATTTTCATTAATGCGATAAATCCTTAAATATGTTTAACTTAGGATATTATTCATTTCTTAAAAGAAATAATTCTATGAATTATATTGGATTCTTATTACTCACTCTAATTACCATTACTGGTTATTCCTTGAATGAGAGTGCTGAAAGTGAAAACTTAAATTCAGTAATTGAAACTGGTGCACATAATCAAGTAACTATTTGCCATTTGTTAGGAAATGGTGATTACAAAGCTATCGATGTGAATGAAAAAGCCGTAGATGCTCACTTAGATCATGGAGATCAATTCCCAGGTTATAGTGGTCCTTTTTGTGTGTTGACAGAAAATTGTGAAAAAATTTGCTTTTAGCTTGCTGACTATTTTTATATAAAGTAGTAGCTATAAATCGGGGTAGCCTAAAAGGCCATCTGAAGAGAAAGCTCATTCTATCTTATACATGTACTCCGCTTAGGTAAGTTTGCTGATGGTTTCTTCACACGGTCTAAGCGTTTCTTTTTCCAGTATTGAGAGGAAAGAAAATTTTACTCCTTTAAATACGACTCACCAAGCAAAATTCCTTCTCCTCTTCAATTAAGAAAGAATTAGAATCGGACTTTGTTAATTGGGTTGTCAATCTTCTTTATGAGCTTCGGCTTTGCATGAAATATAAAAGAGAGATATGACCCTGGTAAAAAATGTAATTCGGCGATTGGTATATTAACACCTTGATACTTTTGTTCCTTTTTTCATTATGTTTATTTTAAGAATCTTGTGACAAAATCGTCGTTATTCCCATATGCAATTTGTGTGCTAAGGGCTTTTCCTCCATCCCCCAAATTCTACAAGTCCAATTTGTAATAAAAATGTACCATCCTCTTACCAATAAGCAAAGGAATCATTTCAAATCTGTTAATTTCATTACATTTAAAATATTATAAATTAATATTTCGAAAAACCAATAATCAGACTGAAACATGAGCCATGAGATCAAAGAAACCTGCCTGCCGGCAGGCAGGAATAAAGGGATTGATCGTAGAGACTTTTTAGAAATTACAGGTAAGACCGCTGTTGCTATTAGCCTGGCTTCTCTACCCATTCTGACTTCCTGCAATGAAACCCCAACCATCAAAACAACACATGGGGCATGTTACCATGATTGTCCCGACAGATGCAGCTGGCAGGTGAAAACCGAAGATGGAAAGGTCATTGGATTTGAAGCAAGCCAGAATCCATACACAGCCGGAAAATTGTGTGATAAAATGGTCAATTTTCCTAATGATGTAACCTACCATTCGGATAGGGTATTAACACCTTTAAAAAGAACAGGCCTTAAAGGGAAAGGGGAATTTGAAAAAATCAGCTGGGAGCAAGCCATAAGTGAAGTGACTTCCAGGCTCAGGTCTATTATTGAGGAAAAGGGTGGTGAAGCGATTCTTCCCTATAGTTTTGGAGGTAATCAGGGTAAAGTACAAAGCAGAGCAATTTCAAGTAGATTTTTTGCACACATAGGAGCGAGCCAATTAGAAAGAACCATTTGCGGCAATGCAGCAGTTGCCGGAGTATTGGCCACCAACGGACAGACTACCGGTGTCTTACCCGAAGATTGTGTTCATAGTAAGTTTATCATTTTATGGGGAACCAACCCAGTGCTTTCCAATCAACACTTATGGCCATTTATTCAGAAAGCTAAGGACAATGGTGCTAAAATCGTGGTGGTCGATCCCTTTAAGTCTCTCACTTCTGAGAAAGCCGACTGGCACATTCAACCCTATCCGGGTAGTGATACAGCTCTTGCTCTCGGGCTGATGCATGTGATACTAAAAGAAAATCTGCACGATCAGGAATTCATTGACCTTTACACTGTTGGGATAGAAGAATTAAAAGCGCATGTGCAAAATTACGACCCTGCATCAGTTGCTCAAATTACCGGTCTGGACGAGGAAACCATCACTTCATTGGCTAAATCATACGGACAAAGCTCACCTTCCCTGATACGGGTTTTAATAGGGATGGAACATCAGGTCAATGGAGCAAGTGCCTTCAGGGCTGTAGCTATGTTGCCAGCATTGACAGGTGCCTGGCGGGATTTTGGCGGTGGGTTGATGCATATGACGTATGAGCTTTTTGGAGCTTCACTGAACTGGGAAAGTTTATCCTTACCTCCGGAGCTGGCAAATCCGAAAACCCGATCGATCAATATGATAGAGCTGGGGAAAGTATTGAATAGCAAGGATCTGAATCCCGGGATCGATGCCTTAATTGTATTTAATTCTAATCCAGCTGTCACCACTCCCAATCAAAATCTGATCCTACAAGGATTGGAAAGGGAAGACTTATTGACCATAGTATCAGAGCATTTTATTACTGATACTGCACGATACGCTGACTATATTTTCCCTGCGACAAGTGTCCTTGAAAATTGGGATATCCTGGATTCCTGGGGCAGTACTTACATTAACATCAATGAACCTGCGATTGAGCCATTGGGAGAATCAAAACCCAATTCAGAATTGTTCAGGTTACTTGCCCGGGAAATGGGATTCACTGAATCGTACTTATACGAATCAGATATTGATATCGTAAAGAAAACACTGCGGAGTGATCATGAATATTTGAAGGGCATCACATTTGAATCATTGAGACAATCAGGAGGACAAAGATTAAATTTACCTGATAGGTGGATGCCTCATGCCGAAGGAAATTTCAAAACCAAAACAGGAAAATGTCATTTCTATGATGCGGATATAGAACCTGCACTTCCAACTTACTTACCCAGGGAGTACAGTAAAGCAGAGATGGAGGAATACCCACTGCATTTATTGACGCTCAAGACACCTAAATATTTGCTGAATAGCAGTCATGCCAATATTGAGCACATTCTTAAAAAAGAAGGGCAACCCTACTTAGAGGTACATCCCGATGATGCTGCACATAGAAATATAGCTGATGGTGATGAATTGAAAATATACAATCAGAGGGGTGAAGTATTTATGGCGGCACGAATAAGTCGAAAGGTAACACAAGGAGTGGTGTGCATGCCACACGGATATTGGCCTTCCCTAATGAAAGGTGGATCTTCTGCTAATGCACTTACGGATCATCTATTAACAGATATGGGGAGGGGAGGAGCTATTCAGGAAGCAAAAGTTGAAATAATAAAAGCTTAGAAAATCATCTGTAATTACTAAATTTAATATGGGAACTGAGTTATCTGAGAGGTCAAAACAAATTGTGATTCTATGTTCTTATGACAATTTCGATGTATTCTCTTCTAATAATGATGGAGTGCTTCATTTTCTTTAAGTTCAGGTGTTGGAATGAAAAAGATGACTAATCAATAACCATGATAAAATTTCTTAGAAAGATCAGACAAAGCCTGCTCATAAGAGGGGAAACGAGTAAATATCTCAAATATGCTGTTGGAGAAATTCTGCTGGTTATGATCGGGATTCTTTTGGCTTTGCAAGTGAATAACTGGAATGAAAACAGAAAAGACCATGACAAAGAAGTTAAGCTTTTAATAGAGTTAAGAGATGATCTGGTAGAGACTAAGAATGACTTACTAACCGACATCGAGAAAGCACAACAGATTCTTGCTACCACCAATACACTTTATAGAGCCATTACCGAAGACGATATTACTGGTAAAAGCCCTTTTAAATTATCAACAAGATATATTCTAGAATCTGCCATTCTCTTTCCTAAATTAAGTGCATACGAAGCAATTCAATCAGAAGGCATTACTATCATCTCGAATGATAATTTAAGAAAAAACATTACCGACTTTTATCAATTACATTTAAAAAGAGTAGCTGCTGCTGAAGCATTTATTCAAGATCTGGATCATAAGGTGTTAAAACCATATTTAAACTTAGTGTCAAGCTATGACAGTGATTGTAAAGACTGTGAGGATTTATATGCCCTATATAGCTCTAATCAAAAAAGTAGAAACAATTTATACCTCATATCTAATGCAGATGATAAACTGGTACATATACTCAAAGAAAAATTTAATGTCTTGAAAACATTAAATCAGCGATATGTAGAATTATCTCAGTTTATTGATGAAATCATTATTTCAATAAATAATGAAACCAACTCGAAATGATGATCATTTTCTTCTAAGGATTTTGATAAAATTTGGGCTTAAAAAATTCACCGACAAATACTAAAATGAATCTGAGAGCTGAGTTGTCTGAATGGTCAAATAAAAATTTGATCCTCAGCAATTAAAAAGAAAAACCGTAATTAAATGATTAGACTGATCTACACCTCTTTTATTCTGCTGATATATTTTTCAAGTGCTTTTACACAAGATAACAATATCGACCATAGTAAAATCAAGGAAGATTTACACGAAATATTGAATGACATTTCTAATAACTATGCTTATCTCAAAAACAAAAATGTTGATTTAGTTTGTATATCTGAGTATTACACTAAAGAGATTGAAAGTATCAAGACAGAAGAAGAAACTGTGTTATTTTTTGAGTATTTACTTGATGAGTTCTATGATAACCATATAACCCTTCGTACGAATATCAATTCGTCTTTTCGACTATTTGCACCTATATATGTCATCTTTAAAAATGGTAATCCTGTAATTTCAAATGTCTGGCAAACTCAAATTGAAAATTTAAATCAAAATATAATTGGTGCAGAGATATTAAAATTTAATGGTGTAGACTATACACAGAAAATCAAGGAATTCCCTACCCATTGTAATGACAAAGACTTTCCTGAAACTAGAGAATGGATAGCGAATAAAATTATAGCAGGTCGTTATAGTGAACCAAGAATATTGACTTTAAAATTGTCCAATAAAAAGGAGATTCAAATTGATTTAGATACAATCAGGATAAAAGATGAAAATGATTTATTGTCTGTAAATACTCTGAATCAAATAGGAATCATCAGGATCAATAATTCTCTTGGAAATGATAACCTGGTTAGTGCATTTGACAATGCATTAAATGGATTATCAGAAACAAAAGGTTTAATTATAGATTTAAGAAATACAATATTTGGGGGTGATTCTTATGAAGCCAGGGGAATTATGAGCAGATTCATCAATGAGCCCAGGCCATATCAGAAACATTCAAGAATTGCTAAGTCAGTAAATAATCCTGATGTGGAAAGAAGTTGGGTAGAGTATGTCAGTCCGCGTTCAGAACAATATAAAAAACCAGTTGTGATTTTAGTTGGACGATGGACCGGAAGCATGGGAGAAGGACTTGCAATAGGTTTTGAAGGTATGGAAAGGGCAGAAATAGTCGGAACAGAAATGAGACGTTTAGCGGGGGAAGTTTACGACTTTGGATTCAAGCATCAATGGTATGGCTACAAACTCTCGACCGCAAAATTGTACCACATCAATGGAACAATAAGAGAAAAATATCTCCCAACAAATTATGTAAAGCAATCAACTAATGAAAGGGATGAAATTCTCGAAAAAGGAATTGAATTGATTCATAAGATGATTGAATAAGAACTTAGAAGAGTATGGTATATGAAATATTAAAACGTATTCTTACTGGAAGATTTGGGGAATCATCATAAAGACCAAACGACCCAATAATAAACGACCAACCTCTATCTTTTAATCGATAAGGGATTGGCTTTATCACGTGTCCTGGTAGAACTTACAACCTGGAGTGATAATCATCTGAGGGATACTCATCCGACCATCTTAAGTGTTAAGAAAATGGAATTATTATGCGCTGACAAAGCAGCTTTTACCAATTTGATAGAGTAAAAGTACAGGGTAAAACTCACTTCAATAGAGTATATGAGATAATGCTCACTAAGGTGAAGGATTCTGAGGAAAATTGAAAGAGTTAAATTACTCGAGATGGTAAATAGGGGAAGAGAATTACTAACGAGAATCGGGATTTAATACTCGAAAGTATAGAGCTTATCATCGCTGCCTAAAGTGTAAATTATATTGCCACTAATGTCAAAACTTGTTATGTCGGAAGTCCCATTAATTAATGATGAGGAATTAACAAAAAAGTTATTAGCGTCTCTTTGGCCAGCTATTAAGAAGTTAATTTTGTCCGAATCTGAATTTTTGTTTAAAAAGACCATTTTGTCAAAACCTTCATGACGCATACTGGCAACATAATAATTCGTCCCTTGCCCAGAAATTGTTTCTTTGTGTGTCCAAAAACCGTTTTCAACAAGATAAGCATCAATGCCATCATTTGCTCCAGATATATAAAAGTAATCTGAATCCTCGAGAACAACATTTATCCCATAATATTCATTTTCCTCTATGCTTTGATCAAAAAAAGTGAAGTTTGTTGACCAAATATTACCTACTTTATTAAATATTGATGCAGAGCCCACATTGAGGCTGCTTCCAGAATTATCCCCAGGCGCTCCTATTATTGCCCGATTATTTGAAAGGTCTACTGACAATCCAAATAGATCTCCCGAAGTAGGACCTGGTCCACCCAGAGTTGCTTCAAGGTTGTCTGTATCATCATAAATATAGGCTTTCCCAGGACCACCTCTAGGTGCACCAATAATTGTTTTTTGTCCATCAATGGCAATTGAATATCCAAAATCATCCGGTAATGGAAATGCTCCTGGAGATTCGAATGTTTTTGTTAATGTCCAATTACTTGCAACAAGACTATACTCTATAACTTCCTTTGCCTCAGGATCCCCAATCAAAAGTCTATTCTCAGAAAGTGCGATTCCTGTAGCAAAATCGTTTGTCGTTTCTAAGGCTTCATCAGTTAAAGAAAGTTTATTCACCCATTGCGAATTTGTAATTTTCTGGTATAAATTGATATATACATTCTTTCCATATATTGGATTAAAAGGGGGTAGCGGCTCGTATCCTATTATTACAGTTTCTTCACTTCTAACAACAAGCATGTTCTGCGCAACTCGAATTAAATCAGGTGCTCCCGGAATATTAAGACTAGCATAGATTGAATTAGGCAGATTGAATGTACCTTGCAACCCATACGGACTCGATCCTCCTAATTTAATCCACTTAGTACCGTCGTATCCTTCGAAACTTTTGCTTGTCGAATTATAACGTATTGTACCTTCAGTAGGTGCTTTAGCATCATCGCCTATTTTTATCTTCCCATTGACATCGACTTTTTGACTTGGATTTGTAGTGCCAAAACCTGTCTCTCCCTCAGAATCAAGTGTCATGTTAGTTGCATTATCTACGCCCAGGAGTAAATTATTGGAAGAGTAAATCCTGGAAATGCCAGCTCCACCGCCACCAGTAGCGACTCCAATACGTAAATTGTAAGTATCATCCCCAATTCTTAAATCCCCGGGATTACCGGCATCCAGATTCCAATCACCGCCTTTGAGATCTAATTGAGCTGTAGGATTGGCTATTCCAATTCCTACTTCGCCTGTAGAACTAATTCTCATTTTTTCTGAAAAATCTAATGTAACATCATCAAAAGTTGCAAAGAGAAAGTTGTGGCTGGGGTTCCAGCTCATAGAAGGATCCGGAAAAGCATCACTTCCACTAAAAAACCTTACATACCTGGATTTATCTAAATTAGAAATATTGAATTGGCTGGGTTCACCAATACTTGATGAACGAACGTCCAATGTAAACTCAGGACTTGTAATGTTCACGCCTACTTTTTGAGCAGTCAGACCAAAATGAGTTAAAAGAAAAATGAATAGAACTGTTTGTTTCATAAGCCGATATTTTTATCAAATATGGCTAACTACAACTATAAAAACACACTGATTTAGGCAATGGAACTGCTTATTTAGGCAATGACCATTATTCTTTAGAAGACCGAATTTAACTGAGATTCAACCACTATTTTAATTTGGATTCTACTCGTCCAACATTTCTTTTTTATCTAGCCCATAAGCTTCCAGATTCAGGTACTTTTATATTGAGAACTTCCAAGATCTTGCTATCCTGGTCCCGTATTAATATCTACATCTAAAAAAATGGTAGTCCGCTCACCAATCGATAGCGACATATATACCGCGATGGATAATTCCCTTTCTAATATTAACTATGACTAATCCATTGGTGTCCGATAGCACTTTCAAGTATTTGAAACTGCATGGTGACACTTTGATTCACATACAGAATGCTTCCATCTTTAATTAAAGCTTTGTAGTTGATGCTTTTTTGTTCGATACTCGATGCGAGAGCAAAGGCTATTTTAGTTTACATTGATAGAAATTAATATTGATTTTTTACAAGGTTATTTTATTCAGTATAGATAATTTTAGTGCCTTTTATAGCGTAACTTCCCCATTCTGTTTGAGCTGGTTCGACCACGATGAAATACATGTAATCTGTCAGTATCGTCAAAGGTGTTGTATGTGTCAATACTTGATTATTGCTTGAATTGTCTGATGTTAGTGTGAAAATAGTAGTGGCGATATTGCTTGTTAAGTTTGTTGCTATTAATTTAATCTCAATATTTAACGGACTATCATCAAAAACATAAGTACTTATTTCGCTAATTACCGAACCAACAGGAAGCGTTAGCGGAGCCGAAAAACGCCCAGTTTCGTGTGCAAAATATAAAAATCCATTAGTACTAGAAATGTAGCGGCTTGTAGGAGAAGTGATTATGCTACTCACCGGATTAATATTCTCTGTAGGTTGAAATGCTATACTTGGGATGACGATTTCCTTGGTTCTCTTAGCGTACTTTGCCTCAGTATATTCTTTGGTTACTAGTATTTTGCTATCAGCAGCATCGATAATGTTGTTATCTATAGATGGTGTGGAAACTGTACCTGAAACAGTTACTTCCCCTCCAAAACTAGTAAGTCCTCCCGTTTGTTGCACATACAAACCTGATGATCCGGCATTGTTACGTGCAATAATTTCGTTATTATCAAATACGACGTTTAATCCGGATTCGCTTCCCAAAACCAAATATCCTGAGCCATTACTATCACTAGCATCACTCCCGCCGGTAATTTGCAGTTTTGTATTAGGTGAAGTTGTACCAATTCCCACATTTTGGTCTTGATCTATCGTGAGTGATGGTAGATTATTGGTACCCAAAAGCAATGAATTGCTATTGGTGTACATGCGTGTTATTCCTGCGCCTCCACCTCCTGTAGCAATTCCAATTCTAAAATTATTTGTAGCATTCCCAATTCTTAGATCACCAGGGCTCCCTGCTTCCAGATTCCAATCACCACCTTTGACATCTAATTGAGCTGTAGGATTTGGTATTCCAATTCCTACTTCTCCTGTCGAACTAATGCGCATATATTCTTTAAATTCTAATGTAACATCATCAAAAGTTGCAAAGAGAAAGTTGTCGCCAGGGTTCCAGCTCATCGATGGGTCCGGAAAAGCATCACTTCCGCTAAAAAATCTTACATACCTGGATTTATCCAGATTAGAAATATTAAATTGGCTGGGTTCGCCGATGCTTGTCGAACGAACATCTAACGTAAACTCAGGATTGGTCTTGTTCACCCCTACTTTTTGAGCAGTCAGATAAGAAGAAGACAGAAGAAAAATGAACAATACTGAGTGTTTCATAAGCCGATATTTTTATCAAAAATGGCTAACTCATTCTTTTAAAAATCGACGATTTAGGCAATGGGATCGCTTATTTAGGCAATGACCATTTTCTTTAGAAGAATGTACATTCCCTAAGGAATTGATTAATCTTGCTCTAAAAGCACCATCTAGATTCATAAAGACAGATTTTGGTGCAGTTGCATCATCTGGAATGGCCATTACCTAAATAGAGGGTCAAATACACTTATATTTAATTCATCTTTGAAAGAAGTAATGTGCAACTTTAATTGAATACCATTGGATTCATTGTAGAAAGAGCATTATTTTTCCTCTGGCTAAATGTGAAGAGGTATGTGTTTCACTTAAAGAGAATACGCCTGGATGAAAAAGGCAGTTTTATTTTTTCTGATGATTGTTTATGTGTTTGTTGAAAATACAAATGCACAGTACTCATTTGTAAATTATAATCATACGAATGGCTTACCATTAGAAGAAGTTAAAGAGATCGTTGAAGACGATAAAGGCTATATCTGGTTGGGAGGACCACTCGGTCTTTCCAGGTTTGATGGAAGGAATTTCACCCATTATTATCGTGGTAGTTCCACTCATGAAGTTGCCGGTAACATCGTCAATGATATTAAGATTACACCGAGTGGTGATGTGGTAGCGGTATATGAAGATAATGGAATCAGTATATATAATCATGAGACAGATCAATTTCGATCAAAGACTTATGCGGTTTCCGATTCATCAGATTTTCCCCAATATTCGATTTTCTTCGTCCATATAGAAAATGATACCAGTGCATACCTGGGGGGTCATAGTGAGGGCATATTTCATATAAACCTCAAGACATTAAAGTCCAGGAAAGTCCCTTTAGATTTTATTCCATATGATATGCATCCTGATCCGGATAAAGAAGGCAGTTACTTCCTGACAAGAAAAGGCTTGCATAGATTAAATATGGAGAATTTAACTTTAGAAACCCTTTCTAATCAGGGTTTTGCAGGGATAAATATTATTGATGATGAGGTTTGGTATCATGGATATGAATTACTGGTCAAAAGACATAATATAAATAGTGGTAAAGAAAAAGCATATTACATCGAATCCTCCGGTATAATTAGTGGCTTTGTATTGGTGGATCAGAATCTATGGGTCGGTACTCCTGATGGGATAGAAGTGATTGATACAGCTTCAACTTCAGTTGTAGAAGTACTGAAAGCGGGCATTAATGTTCATGATCTTCAGGGGACTTATATCTATAAAATTTACAAAGATTCTAAGGATCGGATTTGGGTGGGTTATGAAGGTGGAATAGGCCTTTACGATCCCTCTAAAACCTATTTTAATCGTACTTCTTTACTGACCAGTCAATCAACAGATTTGTCGGTCCTGAATGGCGGAGGTTTTCTTTCCATAGATTTTTATAGAAAAAAGGTTTTTAGGGTAAGTGAAAAGGGTGATGAATATGAAGTGGATATTAATGGTGCTCTGTCAGAACCTTTAAAACAAATTAGATACGGTGACAAGTCATTGGTATTGTTTTTCAATGGGATTGGTGAATATAAAAGAAATACAAATTCAATTGTTGATTATAAAAGTCCATTTACGGAATCTAAAACAAGAGGACTCATAGACTTGTACATTCACAAGAATAAATTCCTTGGGATTTATAGGTATAAAAACGCTCTTGTAGTTTGGGATAAATGGGCAAACAAGCATGATACCATCCATTTACATCATCAACCTAGAGGAATAATCCCCGTAAAAGATGATAAAGTCATCGTTTATGGAGTTGACCTATTGTGGGAATATGACCTGGAAACCGGAGAAGCAAAGGAATTTGCGTTAGAAGAAGACCAATACAATGCACTTGGGCTGGACTTAGTAAAGATTGATAGAATAGAGGATCATTTTTGGATCAGCACCAGAATCAATGGGATTTTTAAGGCAACAATAAACGGAAATCGACTTGAACTGATTAAACATTACACAGAAAATGAAGGCTTATTAAACAACAATGTTGTGGAAACTTATGTGGATGAATACAATAACTTATTCGTTCAGTGCAGAAGCCATATTTTCATGCTGGATCAAGAGAAGGATAGATTCTTTACATTGGGTGGCACTACCGATGTAAACTTCCAATTGACATTTGGTTTAGCATCAATTGACAGCATGGTATATGCACTAGGGCAGCAATCAAAGTATCTTGATTTAAGAAAAGTCGATCGCACTGTTCAAGAGTTGAATTCCAATATTGAGAAGATATTAATTAATGGCAGTGAAAAAGCAGACCTTTCAAGTCCAAATATGCGACTTCAATATTTTGAAAATAATCTAAGTATTTCGTTTAGTACACTTGAATATTTTGATCCCTCTAGTGTGAAACATAGATATAGATTAAAATCCAATACAGATTGGATCAGTTTAGATCCGGGCACAAAAAGTGTTCAATTGACGGCCCTTGCAGCAGGTAATTACAATTTTCAATTATCTGCAAGTAGGGGAGACGGCTTATGGTCTGAACCGGAAGAATGGAGTTTCTCAATCAAGCCTCCTTTTTGGAAAAGAGGCTGGTTCTTGCTTCTGGTATTTGGTTTATTAGCCTTGATGGGATATGCCATATATTTAGTGAGAATGAAACGATTGAAGAACTTAAGTGACATGAATTTGAAATTGGCCGAGTTAGAAAGTGAATCGCTTAGAGCCCAGATGAATCCTCACTTTATTTTCAATTCTTTAAATTCTATAAAGTCTTACATCATAAAGAGTAAAAAAGAAGAAGCCGCGGATTACCTGACCACTTTTTCTAAATTAATGCGAGCTGTTTTAAATAATAGCAAACAGAAAGAGATTAGCCTTAAGAATGAAATTGAGGCACTGTCTCTGTATCTGCAGATTGAGCAGTTGAGATTGAATCATAAATTTGACTATGAGATCAATGTCTCTGATGAGATCAACGCTGATCGGATTGGGTTTCCACCTCTTATCATCCAACCTTTCGTAGAAAATAGCATTTGGCATGGATTTATAAATAAAAAATCAAAAGGCCATTTGAAAATTAATGTCAATAAAAATGATGATACATTGAATGTTGAAGTTCTTGATGATGGCATCGGAAGAGAGGCAAGTAAAAAAATACAACAATCCAGGGGGGGAGAACGGTCTTATGGAATAGCGATCACTGAGAATAGATTAAGCAATATTGCCAAAAGGGCTGAAATACAAATTATTGATCTTTTCCATGAAAATGGAACGAGTGCAGGAACAAGAGTAGAAATAAACGTTCCACTGAAAGTATTAGATAAGAATTGAGAAAAATGAAAGATTATAAACTAAAGGCCATTGCAGTAGATGATGAACAACATTGTCTGGATACCCTGGTTTGGGAATTATCGAGAAGCTGCCCGGAAGTTGAGGTGATATGTCAAATTACAGAAGAAGATGTGGCGAGGGAAAGAATTCCACAAGAGGATATTGATATCTTGTTTATGGATATCCATTTACAAGCTTCCAATGGTGTGAATCTCGTAAAGGAACTGCAACCGCTGGATTGTGCTGTAATTTTCATTACTACTTATGATCAATATGCCATTGAAGCATTTGAAGTCGCAGCTGTTCATTATCTTTTG
>JABDLO010000011.1 GCA_013002995.1 Saprospiraceae bacterium
ATACCGAAGGATATAAAATCCTGACTTTCATGGCTGTTGGTGATATCCTATATCATGAAAGTTTTATTTGTATTATGCCCATTTACACATATACAATATTTACATTTGTGGTTCAATTATAAAAACCAATACGACATGAATAAGGATATCACTTTCTCCCTCATTGAAAAAGAACTCGAAAGACAGAGATCAGGAATAGAATTGATTGCTTCTGAGAACTTTACCAGTTCTGCAGTCATCAAAGCAATGGGATCCTGCCTGACCAATAAATATGCCGAAGGATATCCGGGAAAGAGATATTATGGAGGTTGTGAAGTGGTAGATGAAATTGAGACCCTTGCAATCGAAAGATGTAAGGAATTATTCGGTGCTGAATATGCCAATGTACAACCTCACTCCGGAGCTCAGGCCAATGCTGCTGTATTTTTAGCTTGCTTGCAACCGGGAGATGCCATCCTTGGATTCGATCTATCTCATGGAGGACACCTGAGCCACGGATCGCCTGTTAATTACAGTGGAAAGGTATATCGACCCTTCTTCTACGGTGTGGAAGAAGAAACAGGAGTGATAGACATGGATAAGGTTGAGGCTTTGGCAGAAGAACATCAACCTAAATTGATCATCTGTGGGGCATCAGCATATTCAAGAGACTGGGATTATCCAAGATTCAGACAGATAGCAGATAAAGTAGGTGCTTTATTGTTAGCAGATATTGCACACCCTGCAGGTCTTATTGCTGCAGGTCTTTTAAGAGACCCACTACCCCATTGTCACATCATCACATCAACTACGCATAAAACCTTAAGGGGGCCCAGGGGTGGAATCATTATGATGGGTAATAACTTTAATAATCCATGGGGAAGAACCACCAAGAAAGGCAATCCCATTAAGATGTCAGCAATTTTAAATTCTGGAGTATTCCCCGGTATGCAAGGAGGTCCATTAGAACACGTAATTGCTGCTAAAGCTGTAGCCTTTGGAGAAGCACTTCAGCCTTCCTTTAAGAGCTATGGCGAGCAAGTCATTAAAAATGCTGCAGCTATGGCAAATGTATTCACTGATAAAGGATATAAGATCATATCAGGGGGTACTGATAATCACCTGATGCTGATTGATCTCAGGTCTAAAGGTGATGAACTTACTGGTCGTGATGCAGAGAACGCCCTGGTAAAAGCAGATATAACCATCAATAAGAATATGGTACCATTCGATAGTAGAAGTCCATTTGTCACATCAGGAATAAGAATTGGTACAGCTGCAATTACAACACGTGGCATGAAAGAACAAGATTGTGTACAGATTGCTGAATGGATTGATTATATTTTAACCAATATTAAAGATGACACTGCCATTCAATCTATAAAGGATGAAGTGAATAAATACATGCAGCAATTTCCTTTGTACGAGAAGGTATTTTCCTAGTCATTGAGATAAGGATACTGAACATCTGTAAGATATAAACCATGAGCTGGCACGCTCCATGCTCTATCCAATGTTAATTTCTGATTTAGTGCTGATCTCACCTCTTCGAGTGATAGTCTTCCTTTGCCGATATTAAGACACATTCCAACAATCAGGCGGACCATACCTCTCAGGAATCGATTGGCTGAGATATGATAGATATACTTACCTGGTTCTACTTCCTTCCATTCTGAAATAAATAATTCACACTTCTTATGAGTCACATCCGTATTGGTCTTACAGAAGGTAGTAAAATCAGAATATTCGAGCAATAACTCAGCGGCTTCATTACATCGATCAAGGTCAAATTCTTCCTTAAAATAATAAGACAAACCTCTCAGAAATGGATCTTTATAAGTATGTAACAGGTAATTATAATCTCTCCTGGTAGCATCAAATCGAGCATGTGCTCCTTCGTCTACCTTAAATATATTCTGAATGGCTATGTCATACCCACACAATGAATTCAGTGAATAGATCCGATCTGTCCATTCTAATTCACTATCAAAATGAAAGTAAAACTTTTTCGCATGAACCCCGGAATCCGTACGTCCACAACCGATTATTGGAAGTGTACTCCCTGAAATGGTATGAAGGGCTTTTTCAATGGTTTCCTGGATGGTAGTAACATCTGATTGCTGACTTTGCCATCCGGAAAAATGAGTGCCTCGATAAGCTATCCTTACAAAAAACCGCATATCAACTATGCAGCTTTCAGCTTATTTAATTTAGACTTGTCGATCTGTTTACGGACGTATGGCAGATCAACTTTAAATGTCTTGACATCATTTCTTGATGGAAGCTCGTACATGGCGTCTGTCAATACAGCTTCACAGATGGATCTAAGTCCTCTGGCACCTAATTTAAATTCCAGAGCTTTTTCAGCAATAAAATCAAGGGCATCTTTAGTAAAAGAAAGTTCAATTCCCTCGATCTCAAAGAGTTTCTGATATTGCTTGATCAGTGCATTCTTTGGTTCATTTAATATCCTGATCAGGGTTTCTTTATCAAGAGGATCCAGGTATGTCAATACAGGAAGCCGACCAATCAATTCCGGTATCAATCCAAATGCTTTGAGGTCTTTATGGCTTACGTACTGCAACAAATTCTCTCTATCGATCATCTCATGCTCATCCGTACTATATCCTATAACCTGCGTATTCATTCTCCTGGCAATAATCTTCTCCACCCCATCAAATGCCCCACCACAGATGAACAAAATGTTGCTGGTATTCACCTTGATCATTTTTTGTTCAGGATGTTTCCTTCCTCCCTGGGGCGGTACCTGAACTTCAGTTCCTTCAAGCATCTTTAACATTGCCTGCTGGACACCCTCTCCTGATACATCTCTTGTGATCGATGGATTATCATTCTTCCGTGCAATCTTATCTATCTCATCAATGTAAACGATCCCCTTTTCAGCGGCATCCACATTGAAATCACATGCCTGTAGCAACCTACTCAACATAGATTCCACATATTCACCCACATAGCCAGCTTCCGTGAATACAGTAGCATCCACAATGGTAAAGGGTACATCAAGAAAGCTTGCGATCGTCTTAGCAAGCAACGTTTTTCCTGTTCCTGTTTCCCCGACGAACAAGATATTGGCCTTCTCTATCTCGATAGAATCTTTATCATTAGACAGTTTATGATTTAACCGTTTATAGTGGTTGTAAACTGCTACACTTAAAAACTTTTTAGCCTCATCCTGACCTATGACATATTGATCCAGGAAACCTTTAATATCTACGGGTGTCAAGTTGGTTGGAAGAGCAAATTCCAGCTCCTTATCGAAGCTGGACCTGCTTTCTTCTTTTACAATGTCAAATGCTTGTTCTACACATACCTCACATATGTGGCCATCAATTC
>JABDLO010000016.1 GCA_013002995.1 Saprospiraceae bacterium
AACCTGGGGTAAGCCTTTATAAACAGGCATCCCAGAAAAGATTTCCTGGGATAAATCAATGATCTCAGGCTTCACTCGGTTGTTGGGTTTTGTGCTCTTCCCATATCAAGGCAGCTGCACCGCAGATAGCTGTTGTGCGTGGGGGCAATCCTGATCTGAGGATTTTTACCTTACCCTTATATACGTCAAGAAGATACTCTTCAAAGTACTTATGCAGTGGGTCGAAAATCCATTTGCCACTGTTGACCAACCCTCCCATCAGGATGAAAGCTTCTGGTTGAGTAAATGCAGTAAAATTGGCCATTGCCATAGCAAGAATATCCGCTGTGTAATCAAATGCTTTCAAGGCTATTGAATCTCCTTCAGCTGCTGCCTGAGTAATTTCTTCACCATGCAGGTCATTGTAGGCAATGTCTCTAAATCTGCTTTCATCCATATACATACTCATCATGTATAGTATGGTCCTCTTCAATCCTGTTGCAGAAACATATGCTTCTAATCCACCTTTAACTCGTTGTCCGGTAACCCTGCCATCGCCTATGGTCATATCAATGTGTCCCAACTCACCTGCAAATCCATCATATCCATCCACCAGTTTTCCATTGGCAACTATTCCGGATCCGAATCCTGTCCCGAGGGTAATGACTATAAAGTCAGTCATGCCTTTAGCATTACCAAACATCATTTCTCCTACAGCTGCAGCACTAGCGTCATTCATGATTTTAGTAGGAATGGGCAAACGCTCATATAGCTTGGCTAAGATTGGAACTGTACCTTTCCATACCAGGTTAGAGGCATTTACAATGGTTCCATTTCTGCTTGAAGCATTGGGGGCACCAATTCCACAACCTAAAATATTTAAGTCTTCAGGAAATTTAGATTTTAATTCATCAATTACGGCGACCGTTTTATCTAGATAATCATCAAGGTCAGGATATTCCCTGGTTCTGAAGTAGGTATGCTCAACGCAATGGCCTTCTTTGTTTACCAGTCCAACTTTGGTTTTAGTTCCCCCGATATCAATACCAATTACCAAGTCCATTTCATAGATTTTTAGTGATTCTGGAAGGGCTCCAAGGTATTAAATTTTCCACTGATTTCCGTGTTATTCTTTAATTAAGAATCTTTGAACTGTGGGAAATATATGACCCTTGAACGCATAAGTGGAAAATAAAATTTCAGATCTTGAAGATCAGATAATAAAAGCTGCGGATACTTAAACAGAGAGGTAAGCTGGATGCTACATTGTCTACATTTTTCTTTTGGAAAATGAAATAAAAAAAGAGGGTTGTCTAAAAAGTTAATCGTAGAAACTTCGGATGAAATATTTCTCGCAGAGACGCTGAGTTCGTAGAGTTAAATTAATTCTTAGCGATCTTCGCGCCTTCGCGAGAAATTAAATTTTGAGGTAATATCAATGTTTTACTTATGAGACATCATCTCTTTCTATCTCTAAGACTTAAAGCGTTCTTAATTAGAGACATTCAGCATGCGATTGGCAGAATCTTCTTTACTTTTAAGTATCACCTGGTAATTACCTGCATCAAACCGGGATAGTGGAAATCTCTTGTGAAACAAACCTTTGTTTTTAAATTCATGATCGACCAATCGGTATTTGCGATTACCCATAATGTCATAAATTTCTAATTGTGCCTCACCAGGACTTTTGATATAATACGAAACCATGACTTCATTCTCATTAATTTGGGTTATGGTCAATGTATTTTGTTCTAGCAATTTATTCTCCAGACGTTTTTGAATAAGTGTTTCTTCTCTTGTGAATAGATTTTGATTTCCTGATTGTTCTTCGCAAGAATCGATAACGGCTTGAAATACAGTCTGCCCATCTGTTTCAAATCCTACATCAAGCACAACAGATTTTCCTCCTACAAATGAAACTCTATTGTCAGGAGCGATTGTACTTAAAGACATGACATCTTCAATTGCACTGTACTTGCTTGTTGTAAGGATCGTATCCCCGAGCATAACCATCATTTCACCACAATCATTTTCATCAAATGCACTTCCTGTGCACTCGCAATTGTTATTGTATTGATCATTGAATGTATTTTCATTTCCGTCATCACATAACGTGCCCTGGAAAGGACATATCACTGCATTGAATGCTACTTTCCCCAATCCTCTGCATCCTCCTCCTCCATCAAGGGAGGTAATTAATACGTACCTGGCATAGATTCCATTAAAGTTGGGCCCGGAAGTACCAGTATACCCGGAACCTCCTGCAGCCAGTGGAAGGTTGAATATTTCAAGTTCCGTCCAGGTGTTGCCATCAATGCTGTAATCAACTGAAATCACCTCCATTCCTTGCTGTGTAGCTCCTGCAACATTGTAGTTCCAGAATTGAGTTTCATACAATTCATGCCTTTCGCCCAGATCAAATTCCATCCAGTGGCCTACACCTCTCAGTGGATTTGGATTGGCTGAAGTCTGACAAGAAAGCCAGTTGTTGTCAGGATTGTCATCAAGTTGTTCCGTCAATCCACATTTTTCAAAGGGTACATAATTGGCCAATGGACTGTCACAATCGGGGCCTGTGCAAGGTGTACCCACGCAATCACAATTGGCGTCATACATATCATTATTGGTAAATGGATCTCCATCATCACATAGTGTGCCTTGTGGGATACAGGCAATTTCACAGTCATAATCATTGAAGTAAATTGCAGGGATTCTTTTCCATTCCCCTGGTTCGGTGAATGGAGTCTGCCAGAAAGCAGAGAAATGTTCACTTCCTCCTCCATCTTTCTGATTGATTTCTATGTAGTAATATTTCCCCTTTTCAAGAAAGATATTTGATGTGCTCTGCCATATATATTTATCATGTTCTGTCATATAGGACCACCCACTCACAAAACACTGGTGGGCCTGACGATTGTCGGGTGATTCATCAGAACTTAAAAAGAGAATGGTGTTGTCGTCACCCGTAACGTTAAATTTATATAGTCCTGAAGCAGGAACAGTAAGATAAGCTTGCATGGCGTGACCTACATCGACAAGTTCATTAGTAGATCTTCTCCCGAAATATTCATATTCTTCACTGAAAGATGGCGAGCCGGGAAAGTTGGTCGCTTCATACAGGTCATTGAGACTTCCTCCGGAGATTCCTTCATATCGATAGGCTAATACCTTGGATTTTTCTCCAATACAAGTATTGGTAGTGGTTTCCTCACCGAAGCAATTACAGTGACCATCCTCAATGTCATTAATTGTGGTTGGATCACCATCATCACATGAAGTTCCCGGTTCTGGACATGGGGGGTCTTCACATCCGATGCCGTATAAATAAGCAGCTGTTATAACGTTCCAATTATTAGCATCGACGAGATGGGTCTTCCACCAGATATTAAAATGATCACCCCCATAGCCTTCGACATGGACAACTTTAAAGTAGTAGTATTGTCCAGCGGTTAATACGATTGGAGCGGAAGTCTGTTCAGGAAATATATCGTGTTCTTCCTGGTTGACTTGAGATGGATTGTATATTAATAAACTGGCATTATCCGGGTTGTCGTCAGTGCTGAGATAGAATTGTCCATAACGATTGGCGGTGATATTGAATATTGCAGTAGTTGTAGTATCTACTTTGATAAAACCTTCTACCAATGCTCCATATAAGTCATTATAATTGTTGGGGCCTTTCAGTTTAAAAAGGCTTTTAGTGGTGTCTGGGCGAGAAGGATAGGATTGAAGAACGGTAAAATCAGATATATCATCATCATACAATCCATTCCATACCTTCCATTCCAGAATCCCTGGATCTCCAACACATATCTGACCATGTATATGATTGCAGAGGAGTGAGAAGAGAAAGATATATGTAATATTTTTTAACATAGGGTTGAGTCAGTTTAAGCTTATGAAAACATTCCGATAGGAGCATAACCTGTGGGGGTAGGAGCGGGGCACCCACTTGTTGAGTAAAAGTTGCATAGATTGGGTAGGATGTAATCCAGATCGTTAGGTGATGCCCCGTACCACAGAGCCAACTCTGCATAAAACTCATCTACTGAGGTTGTAGGAATGAATCTGCCTCTTCCATCAATGTTGAGGTCATTCCCTGTAAGCGCCAAAGAAGGATAATTTCCATATATACGGCCTCCATTGATGGCATTTCCCATTATAATCTGATTGCCTCCCCAGGCATGATCAGAACCATTACCGTTACTGGTCAGTGTCCTTCCAAAATCTGAAATAGTGAATGTGATGACATCATCAGCCATTCCGATTTCATTGAGAGCGTCATTAAATTCAGCTAACGCATTGCTAAGTATGGGTAGCATGTTGTTTTGGTTTCCGATAACATTGTCATGATGATCCCACCCTCCGAATGTGGTGAAAAAGATCTGTCGATTAGCACCTAGAAAAGATCTTACGCTGATCACCTCTGCCATTTTCTTAAGGTCCTGAGAAAGTCCTGTATTAGAGAAATTAGTGTTAAGTGGCACAACATTGCCAAAAGCATTTTTAAATACTTCAATGCTCTCAGATGTCTGTTTATTTAATGATCCAATGGTCTGCTGGAAAATATTAGAATACTGTTGTTCAGCCATATTGTCGATGGCAGCATTCTTTAAATCATTGGCATAACCGGAATTGCTCCACCAGCTTGGAAAACCATCATATCCTATGTTGTTTTCATCTGTATTGTTTTTAATTGAATATTCATTGTACTCATTTCCTGCCTGGAATCTATTCTTCCCGTCCAATGAAATATTCATTGAAATATTAGGTATGGTATTCATATCGTGAAGTATGTCTGCGACTCTTCCACCAAATCCAACTGCCGATCTGCTTTGTGGAATAGAAGTCTGCCATTGCATGATCTGGTCACTATGAGAATACAGTCCGAGCGGTAACTTCTTAAGCCCACTTTGATATTCATTATAATCACTAATTGGCTCTATTAGTGTTCCTATATTGGATACAAATGAAAGTTGTCCCTGATTGTATAAGTCCCTGACCCTGTTCATCCCAGAATGGATAGCAAATGATCTTCCTGGATGGTTGGGATCATTGTTGATGTCGATTAAATCTCCGCCGTTGTAATCCAATGCAAGTGAACCCCTGGTATCCTGGTATGTCTGGTATTCTGAGGCTTCAGTAGGAACGAGTACATTAAAGGTATCGGCTCCACCGGCCAGCAATATGCAGACCATTGCTTTGTAGTCATTGGGATTCTGAATGATGTGTGGCCTAGCAGCCAGGGTGTTGATCATTCCCATATTTAAAACAGAAGAAAGAAACGCTGTAGATCCCAGTGCGGCACAACTTGCTTCCCCGAGGAACTTCCTTCTTGATATTTTTCTCTTACACATAAGTATTATCTATTGATTAAGTATTCTGGTGAAGACATGAT
>JABDLO010000034.1 GCA_013002995.1 Saprospiraceae bacterium
TGCTAATACATTTAAGTTCTATGGTACAGAGCCTTTAGAGGTCATATTGAATAAGTTCAGACCGATAGATATGTCTATCTATCTCCTGCTGGGAAATATTGCCAATTTCATCCTGGACGAGGTAGTCAACAACAGTGAGATAACATTTAAAGAATTAATACCCAGAATATTTCAACTCAGCCCTTTGCAGATTTCATGTCTCGATGACAGAGGAGTAAAATCATTACTGGGCCATGCTCACAGGCACTTTCTTCATTTGACGAAAGTCATCAAGCAAGATTTTAATAAGGAATCCATCACCATCGAAAACGTGTACCTTGAACCATCCTTTTATTCCAGAGATTATGGCATTCAGGGAAGACTGGACTTATTGCATGAAGACTCCGGAAATCATCATTTTGATATTGTAGAATTAAAAAGCGGTTCACCATTCCGGCCCAATAATTATGGATTGAGCGTTCAACACTATACGCAGACCTTGTTATATGACCTCATAGTTAAATCTGTATTTAAAGGGAAAAGAAAAACTTCCAATTACATACTTTACTCAAAAGAGGAAGATTGGCAATTGAGAAATGCTCCTGTATTAAAAGTGCAACAGTACGAAGCCTTGAAAACAAGGAATGACTTATTGCTCATGGAGTACTACCTCGCTAATGATGAAGGTCCATTCACAGAATCTATATACGGAAAAATAAAATCTACCTCATTTAAAAAAGCATCAGGATTCCTCAAGGATCATATTCAGGAATTTAGTGACTTGTTTAAGAACCTGGATGACTTTGAGAAGACTTACCTCAGAGAATATGCCCGGTATATTGCACGAGAACACAGATTGGCAAAGGTAGGTGAGCATGGCCTCAGTAAGTCCAATGGACTTGCAGCATTATGGCTTGAGGACAAGGATGAGAAAGAAGATCGGTTTTCAATACTGCATTCACTTGTGATTCAACAAAATGAGACGGCGAGTGAGGTGCCTGTTATTACATTGGAAAAATCAAAACTGAGTCCTGAGTTAACAAGATTCAGAGTGGGTGATATTGTTGTGTTATATCCACAAGGTGGTGTCAGATCCGTTTTGCACAACCAAATCTTTAAGTGTAACATCATACAGCTTGAAGGCAGTCAGATCACACTTAAGTTAAGGAGTCGCCAATACAACCAAAGAATTTTTAATGAAAACAAATTTTGGTCGATTGAAGGAGATGTAATGGATTCATCATTTCTATCCATGTATCGCAGTCTTTATCAATGGGCAAGAGCTTCGAAGGATACAAGGGAAAAAATACTAGGACTGCTACCTCCAGAAAAGAATAAGGACGTTTATCTGTACCACTCAGATGAAATGACCTCAGAACAGAATTTACTGTTGAATAAAATTATATCGTCAAAGAATTACTTCTTGTTATGGGGTCCACCGGGCACCGGCAAGACGAGTGTCATGGTAAAGCACTTAGTACGTTACCTGGTAAAATATACTGACGAGATGATCTGTCTCGTAGCTTACACTAATAAAGCTGTAGATGAAATGTGTAAAGCAGTATTGGACGCACTTGAAGGAGAAACGGATTTATTCATAAGGATCGGCTCTTCATTCAGTTGTGATCCAACTTACCGTCCTTATCTTCTTGATCATGCTATGGATCGGTTCTCAAGAAGAGAGGAAATTCTTTCTTTCCTTAAGCAAAAACGCATTATCATCTCTACCGTTTCTTCCCTGGTCAACCGAACTGAGATCTTTCATCTTTTCAAGATGGATACTATTATTATTGATGAGGCATCACAGATCCTGGAGCCTATGATTGTAGGGTTGTTGACTCATTTTAAAAGGTTTATTATGATCGGCGATCATAAACAGTTGCCGGCAGTTGTCGTTCAAGATGAAAAACAAACCAGGATAAGGTCTGATGTTCTTAAAGCTTCTGGATTTTCAAATACAAGAAACTCGCTTTTCGAGCGGCTGTACATGCAAGCCGTAGATAATGAATGGGAAGACATAATTGGAATCCTTAACCAACAGGGAAGGATGCACCAGGACATTATGACCTTTTCAAACCGGCAGTTCTATGAGGGAAGACTTCAGGTTATTCCGGGTATAGAAAGATTGATTCATCCTACGGACTTGAAAATACCAGAAACTGTTGATGAGTTAAAGTGGGAGCGAAGAATGGTCTTTATCAATACTGATGTGGAGGAAGATTTTTCTTGGAAAACCAATTCGCATGAGGTGGCAGCCATTATCCAGTTGCTGAAAGAAATAATCCTTATCTATGAGGCTAATGAAATGGAGTGGAATCCCCATTCAGTAGGTGTTATAACTCCTTATCGTGCACAGATCTCGTTGATGAGCAAGTATATCCTTGAATCATTGCCTAAAGAAAGGGCAGAAATGATTTCTATTGATACGGTTGAGCGGTTTCAGGGTGGAGCCAGGGATATTATCATCATTTCATTATGTACCAATCGGATGGATCAGATGGAAAGGTTGGTGTCACTTTCAGATGAAGGGATTGACAGGAAACTTAACGTTGCTTTGACCAGAGCGAGGGAAAGGGTATTCATTTTCGGGAATAAAGAGATCATGGTACAAGATGAGAACTATGCGTCACTGATAGACCACACCTATACAATTTCTTCTTCATCGTAACGACCCAGTTCTTTTTTATGGAGCTGTTGTTGGTAGAAGTTATAATCTTTTACAACGCTATTTAAAAATGAAAGAGAGGATGCATTTTTTTGTATGCCATAGACATCTTCAATCTTATTGGCGGTCGCTGTAACAAGGGCATGTTTATTTTCAGCTTTTGATTTAATGACTTTTTTGATCGTCTGTATATCCTGGTCATTCATCGATGCAACCTGCGAAAAGGTGGGCTTAAAATTGGGTGAAATCCTTCTAAATACAGCCTTATCCCTTGATTGATTCTTCTTTAAACTGATGACTGCAGTTCCGGCAGCAACATCACCCAGCCGTTGCCCTTTGGCACTGACGAGGATAGAAATAATACCAATTACACCTGAGGCCATTCTTACATCAACCAATAGAAGTAACCACCTCAGAAAATACATGCCGGTTGTTACTTGATTGCCGTCTACACTTACTACCCTGGTCATCATTATATTTTTTCCGGGTGTCTGACCATCATTGAATCTCTCAAATATAAACGTGTAGAAAAACACAGGAAGGATAAAGAGATATATAAATACGGGTGATTGGAGTGAAGCTGTAATTATGATCAGTAAAAATATGTATCCAACACAGATGATGGAATCAATTAACCGGGCAATAATGCGGTCTCCAAGACTGGCAACACGATACTCAATTTCTATGTTTCTAGCAGTGTGTATGGTAATGAATTCCGGCATGCCCTCTCTAGTCTATGATATCTTATACCCTTGTAATAAATCTACTGGTTAAAAGTAAATAATTTTAAATTTACAACAGTATCACTCAGAAAGAGTTATAATTTCATCAGATAATATATGAGGCAGGTCGTATTCATACAGAAGAATGAAAAACGATGGAAAGAAACTGAATCTTTCATCAAAGGAAAGGTGCCATTGACTGCCGATCGCCTGGCTCAGCTTTATGTTGAGATCACGGACGATCTATCTTACGTTAAGACGTTTTATCCGGGCAGCAACCTGGTGGATCATCTCAATAATTTGGCATTTAATCTTCATAATAAGATATATCGAAATAAACGGGAGGAGAAAAACAGAATTGTTGAATTTTGGAAGTATGAAGTTCCGATGGCTGTTTACAGGAATAGATCAAGGTTTCAATGGGCCCTTGGAGTTTTTCTGATTGCCATATTGATTGGATTGTTTTCTTCATGGAAGGACGATGAGTTTGTTAGAATGATCATGGGTGATACCTATGTTAATATGACACTTGATAACATTGAAAAAGGCGATCCGATGGCGATTTACAAGAGTGCCGGAGAAGGAAATATGTTCTTTGGGATAGGAATCAATAATGTCAGGGTTTCATTTCTTGCTTTTGCTTTCGGGATTCTAGCGTCGGTATTTACGGGTTTTATTTTATTCAGTAATGGTATAATGGTAGGAGCATTTCTATATATGTTTATTGAACGTGGAATGTTTGGTATTGCTTTTACAACGATATTCATTCATGGGACTCTTGAGCTTGCTGCCATTGTAATAGCTGGAGCTGCAGGCATTATCCTGGGGAACTCATGGTTATTTCCAGGTACTCGATCTCGTATTGATTCATTGAAAAAAGGAGCCAGAGATGCCGTTAAGATCATAATAGGATTGGTTCCGGTATTTATTGTTGCAGCATTTTTGGAGGCATTTGTAACAAGACATTATTTGACCCTTGGCATGACAGGAAGGGTAATTATCATTCTTTGTTCAGCTGCTTTCATATTATGGTATTTTGTAATATATCCTAAGATGCTTCAAGCTACTTCTAATCATACTAGTAAATAAATGGCAAGAAAAATATTTATACGAGTGGAAAGAGAATTTGGTGATCTCATCGGGGATGGAATGAAAGTAGTATTCAGGAATATGGTCCCGATCTTACAAGGAGTGATGTGGTATGCTTTTCCGTTTATTGCCATTTCAATGGTTATCTTGATTTTAACAGGATCATATAAGTTCATGCTGATGCCTGATGAGCAGATGGTAGGGGACTTTTTCGCATTCTTTTCTTCATTCTCAATCATAGGCCTGGGATTGGCTATTGGATTCGTTATGATTAATCTGATCGTATATGGAGCATTATGGGATTATGATGTGAATGATGGCGAGGTTACCTATGAAGGGATTAGAGCTTACATTCACAAAAACTGGAAAAATTACTTCGTTTCAATATTTGCAGAAGCAGCAATATTTGGTGCAGTCATCTTACTAATTGTTGGATCTTTGGCATTATCACCATTATTATTTGGGGTAACCTATCTGCTTGGGATCATACTATTGGTGTTCCTTTATAATATTTTACAATTCCTTGGCATTATAAGGATTGAAGAAGGCCTAGGGCTTTCAGAAGGAGTCAATCGTTGTTTCTACCTTTTGAAAAACAATTGGTGGAGTACATTTGGAGTCATCCTTGTCAGCTCATTTATTGGTTCTATCCTGATGTACGCATTTATTTTTCCCATCACTATGATCATAGCCTTTCTTGGAGCATTGGAGGTCGGAAGTGGAGGAGAAGACCACTCAATGTTGATCAATATACTCACGGGAGTATTCGTTATTCTATATGCAGTTATAGGTATATTGTCCAATATGTATATCTCCGGTGTGCGAGGTTTAAAGTATTATGATCTGCTGGAGAAAAAAGAAGCCACCAACCTCATAAAGGAAATCGAAGCTATAGGAGGTAAAGGTCAGTCATCCATCTTTGAAAATGAAGGAAATTTCTGATGTATAGATTGATCATATTTATTATCACTTTTATTAGTACTACATCCCTTGAGCTTCATGCCGATGATAGGATCATTCCTGTAGATTCAACATTTTCTATTCAGGTTGAGCGTTATATTCCTTCGGATCACATCGCTGATTATGTGAATAGACCCGAATATTCATACAGAAAAAGCATTCTTTATGAAACGAATGTTTTTAAAAGATACTGGAATGCCTTTAAGAATTGGCTGAATAATGCCTTAGGGGTCACTGCTGATTCAGGACTCGACACTTTACTTTTCTACCTCTTTATTATCCTGGCTGTCCTGGCTCTAGTGTACCATCTTATGAAATCAACCTATAACAATCCCTGGCAGAAAAAATCCATTTCTGACTCGGAATCTCCTGAGATTTATATGAATAAGGACGGTTCCATAAACCTGTTAAAGCAGAAAATAGCTGATTATGAATCCAAAGGTGATATGCGACAAGCCTTGAGGTATAGATATATAATGGCTGTATGGAAACTCAATAAGAATGGCGTAATTCAATGGCAACCCGAAATGACCAATTTTCAGATTTTAAGAAAAATTTCATCTCCTCAGATTAAAGGAGCCTTCAAGAATATTGTTTCCATATATGAACACATTTGGTATGGACGTTATCCCATTGAGACCGAGAAGCAATATTTAACCTATAGGGATACTTTTAACTCCTTTCATGATAAAGTCAATCTTCTTTCATGAAAGACAAAAAAAATATACGACTGCTTATCCTATATGGAATGATATTCCTTCTTGCAGGGTATTTTTTACCAAAGGAGATTGATTGGAGCCCTTCCTTCAGTAAACTTCACAGTCAACCTTATGGATGTGAAGTTTTATATGAGGAGCTGGAAACTTTATTTCCCGGGGAGCAAGTGTTGAATATTGAAAACTCGTTTTATGAATCGAGAGATGTAGCCATTGATTGGAATTCAAATATGATTCTCATTGATGAGGATCTGAATATGGATTCATTGGAATTAAGTGTTTTATTTGACTATGTAGAGAAAGGAAATGCAGTTTTGATGGCGGGGTTCAATTTCCCACAATTGATCCTGGACACATTCGGGGTAGATGTCAAGTCTGAATTCCGTATCAATGATGTAATCAGAGGAGGGTATGAAGGGACAGAAATAGAGCACTATTTTAATTCTGAGGAGGTGAAATTGGATTCCGGTTATGTAATGATGGTTGATGCGTCAGCTTACTATTTTCAGGCTTCAGATTCTTTAGATAAGTGTGGTGCACTTGGTTGGATGGAAACTCGTGAGAAAGTAAACCTGTTACGTAAAAGAATAGGAGATGGTCAGATTTTCCTTCATTCCAATCCCTATGTTTTTACCAACTTCAATTTGCTTTCTGAAGCAGGCAGTGCATATGTCGCCGCAGTCATGTCCCATTTGCCTGAAGGTGGGGTAGTATGGGACGAATATCACAAGAGAATAAATCAGGGAAAGAATAGAAGTATGCTCCATGTTGTTTTGGGCAATCCGGCACTCAAGAAGGCAGTATACCTGTCTATAATTGGTATTCTGTTGATACTGCTTTTCATGTCCAAGAGAAAACAGAGAATCATCAAGCCTGTTGATGTCTTTTCTAATGATAGTAAAGAATTGGTGACGACAATCGGTAATATGTACTTCAATACCTCAAATAATAAAGAGATTCTCGATAAGAAGATTCAGCTATTTAAAAAGGATATGTTTAGGATGCATGGTGTACGAGACATCACTCCTAAGCAAGAGGTTGTGAAAAGATTAGCAGATAGAATCGGAATTGAAAAAGGAGATCTTGAAGCTAAGCTTGTCACCATATATGAAAGTTTAACAAAAGCAGATATTTCAGATTATCAATTGAAAAAAGTAAATCAAGTTATAAATAGAATTACCCATGGAGAATAATATGGAATCCAATCAACCAAACGAAGAATCATTTCAGGAGCGGATAGACCTTTCGGGAGTTAAAGCAACAATGGAAAAGATCCATACTGAAGTAGATAAACTGCTGATAGGACAGGAAGAAATGGTGGAGTTGCTTCTTGTCAGCCTAATAGCAGGAGGCCATGTCCTTATTGAAGGCAACCCTGGAGTTGCTAAAACGCTAACTGCCAAGATCATTGCCAGAACAATATCCAGTGATTTTTCAAGGATTCAATTTACACCTGACTTGATGCCTTCTGATGTCACAGGGACATCAGTATTTAATTTCAAGACTTCAGACTTCGAATTCAGAAAGGGGCCGATTTTTTCCAATATTGTCTTGATTGATGAAATCAACCGCTCTCCCGCTAAAACCCAGGCAGCATTGTTTGAAGTAATGGAAGAGCGGCAGGTTACAGTGGATGGGTATAGATATGAATTGGATGAGCCCTTCATGATCGTTGCGACTCAGAATCCAATCGAGATGGAAGGTACCTATCGCCTCCCGGAAGCTCAGATGGATCGATTTATTTTTAAGATCAATGTGGGTTATCCGAATCTCGAAGAAGAGATTCTGATCTTAAAAAGTAAGCATGACAGCAATAATATCATAGACCTTGAAAGAATTAATAGTGTACTGTCTGTTGAAAAGCTGAAAAATCATCGAAACCTACTACCCAAGATCGTAGTTGAAGATCGATTATTGAGATACATTGCTGAGATTGTTCAGCGGTCCAGAAGCTATCATGATATAGCCATCGGGGCATCACCAAGGGCTTCAATCGCTTTAATGATGGGATCCAAAGCCCTTGCTATCATTAGAGGAAGGGATTATGTAACCCCTGATGATATAGTAGACCTGGTACAACCTGTGCTTTCACATAGGATAACCATTATTCCTGAACGGGAAATGGAAGGTATGGGAGCCACAGATGTGATCAATGAACTCATAAAAAGCATTGAAGTCCCACGGTAATGATTTCATTCATTAAATCACTATATCTGACTAAGAGGTTTTTTATCGCCTTACTGGGGATAATCTGCCTGTTTATCCTGTCATTTTCTTTTAATTTTTTAGAAGGACTTACTGTTGGTATTTGTGGTTTATGGATAGGAGTTGTTATTTATGAGATTGTAAACTTATATAGATTAAAAAATGGATTGAATGGTGAAAGGCATCTTGCCCAGAGATTGTCCAATGGAGATCAGAATGAGATTAGAATTGCTATTCATAATAAGTATCCATTCAAGGTAGATCTGGAAATCATAGATGAAATTCCCTATCAGTTTCAAAGGCGAGACAACAGTTGGAAGATGGAGGTAGATGCAGAAGATGATGTTTCTTTCAACTACAATCTGAGGCCAGTTAAAAGAGGCGAATACGAGTTTGGATTTATCAACGTTTTTGCGTCTTATTTTACTAGTATGATTCAGCGTAGATATAGACTGGGTGAACAGGTTTCAGTACCCGTTTACCCCAGTTACCTGATGATGCAGAAGTATGAATTTGCAGCGTTCAGCCATCAGCTGATAGAATTTGGAATCAAGCGTGTCCGTAAACTGGGTCACACGATGGAATTCGAGCAGATCAAGGAATATGTAAGAGGGGATGACCCAAGAACCATCAATTGGAAAGCTACAGGGCGTTCCAATGCTTTAATGGTGAATACCTATCAGGATGAGCGTTCTCAACCCATATATTGTATAATAGACAAAGGCAGAATGATGAGATTTCCATTTGATGGCCTTAGTTTATTAGACTACTCCATTAATGCCAGCCTGGTATTGAGTAACATCGCTATGAAAAAGCAGGACAAAGCAGGACTTATCACATTTTCCAATAAGATGAGTAGTGTTGTAGTTGCAGATCGAAAACCGAGACACATCCAGAAAATCCTGGATGCTTTGTACAACCAGAAGACGCTCTACAAGGAGTCCAACTTTGAGATGCTGTCAGCATTTGTGAATACAAGGATAAAACAAAGAAGTCTGATGCTACTTTTTACCAATTTTGAAAGCTATTCTTCTTTTCAGAGACAACTCCCTTATTTCGTTTCTATGGCCAGAAGACACCTGGTAATTATTGTATTCTTCAGGAACAGGGAGCTTGCTGAAATGATAGGGAGAAACCCGAAAAATACCCAGGAAGTTTATACCCAAGTAGTAGCTCAGCAATATGAATCAGAAAAATACCTGATTACTAAAAAATTGCAAGGTTATGGAATCCATACAATTCTTACTTATCCTGAAGATTTGACGGTGGACACCATCAATAAATATCTTGAATTGAAGGCACGGGGCACAATATGATCAATTTATGCCGATGATTTTGTGAGTCTGAAGACTCAGATTCCATCGCGGATGCTTCATACAGTACTCAACCGTTGAATTAATGTGTTTTTCCTGATGCTCATCATCCAAAGGCTGGAGGTAAAAGTGAATAAAATTAAAATGCTCGTACTGTGAAGGAAGGTTTTCCACTTGAGGGTACACAAGTTTTAATTCATCTCCATTGGTCACCACAATATCAGTATCAGCTTTAGGGCTCACACAGACCCAATCAATTCCCTTAGGTAATGCTATGGTCCCATTGGTTTCTATGGCAATGATCAGATTGTGTTGATGAAATACACTTATCAATTCTTCATCCATCTGTAAGGCTGGTTCCCCTCCTGTACAGACGACATAAACCTTTTCTTCAGTAGGAGGATGTTGTGAGCGGATGATATTAGCAAGTTCTTCTGCTCCATACTTACCTCCGTTTTTACCATCTATACCCCAGAAGTCAGTATCACAAAATTTACAGATGGCTGTGGCTCTGTCCTTCTCAAGCCCGGACCATAGATTGCACCCAGCAAATCTGCAAAAAACTGCAGGCCTTCCGGTATGATGACCTTCACCCTGAATGGTATAGTAGATTTCTTTAATCTTGTATGTCTTCTGTTTACTCACTTACTACCGCAGTTGCCTCGATTTCTACCAGCATATCAGGATCAACCAGTCCTTTGACTTCAATGAGTAAAGTAGTAGGTTTGATTTCACCGAATACTTCTCCATGAGCCCTGCCCACTTCACTCCAGTGATCAATATCGGTTACATATATTCTGGTTTTAATCACATCGTCCATCGTTCCTCCTAGTTTCTGAATGGCATCTTCAATGATGGAAAGAATGTGCTTAGCCTGAGTGAATGGATCCCCGATTCCGTATACCATTCCATCTTTTACAGACGTTGTTCCTGATACTTCAATGATATTACCGATTCTTACTGATCGGGAATACCCGACGATGTCTTCCCATTTGGCTCCTGTTGAATATTTTCTTTTTCCCATTTTTTATTCATTGATATTATTAATGCATTCTGCTATCAGTTCACTTACCATTTTGCTTTTATCAAAGCACGTAGCGGGTAATACCCTTTTGATTATTCCCGTTTCATCAATAATAAACATCCTGGGCGTTCCCAGGTCGGCACCATACGCCATTTCACCGAATACTTCCCCATTATAAATTAAGGGAAACTTTGAAGTATAACCATTCATGTACTTGAGTAGGTCATCTTTACTATCTTTTGCCATTCCGATGATGTTGATATTGGAGGCAATATCTTGAGGCAAACCTTTTAATGTCTCTAGTAAGGTTCTTCCTTTCTCTTCTTCAAGATTAAAGAAGAACAAAATGGTGGGTTTCCCTCTATAATCATATAGGTAATGTTCTTTTCCATAAATATCAGGTGCGAGAAATCCTTCAGCAACCATACCCTCAAATGAAGCGATCATGTCTTTGATCGGCGGAGTAAAGGTTTCAGCTTCTACAAGGTAAAAGCCCCGATCATCCTTCAACTGACTCCAGGAAGGATTTATAGTGATTACCAGAAGAAAAAGAGCTATGATATTTCGAGACATCCAGTGTTTATTCATATGTTAATTTTATTGCGATTCAAGATTCCATTTACTGAACTCCAGTAAACTACTAACAGTAATATCAGCTGAAACGTTGACTTCACTGTCATTATTGGAAATTCTGACCGTAAGCATTCCGAGGTTTTTACCAAATTGGATGTCAGAATCTGTATCTCCTATCATAATTGACCTGTTGAAATCAATAGAAGGGTTGTCTTCCTGAGCCTGCATGGCCATACCAGGATTGGGTTTTCGACAGAGTGGATTGAATACTTTCAATTGGGGACAATAGTAAATCTGATCTATCCTTCCTTTATTCTCATTTATTTTTTCAAGCATCTTGTTGTGAATGAGTGCAAGTTCTTCATGGGTCATTATTTCCCTGCCTATACCTTGTTGGTTGGTGACAATAATGATGGGATCAAAATGTTGACTGAATCGATACAAGGCTTCGAGTACCCCCGGCAAAAACTCAAACTCTTCCCACGATGTTACATATCCATCTACAATTCTCCGGTTGATGGTTCCGTCACGATCGAGGAACAAAGTATCATAGTCTTTATATATATCCATTGATTTCATCTGAATGCAAATGTATAGTTATTCCTACTTTTGCCTCAACAAATAAACCTTAATTATAATTCATGGACAATAAAGTGGTGGCAGTCGTTGGTGGAGGAGCAGCAGGATTTTTCTTTGCTATTAATTATAAAGCCCTTCATTCCGTTGATGATGTTACCATCTACGAACAAGGAAAAACGGTACTGAATAAAGTCAGGATATCTGGAGGCGGTAGATGCAATGTGACCCATGCTTGTTTCGATCCGGGAGACCTGGTCCACTATTATCCAAGAGGAAGAAAAGAATTAATAGGACCTTTTCATAGGTGGTCCTGTGGGGATACAGTTGGATGGTTTGAGGAAAGAGGTGTTCCACTTAAGATTGAGGCCGATGGGAGAATGTTTCCGGTAAGTGATCGATCAGAAAGCATCATTAATTGTTTTATAGAAGAAGCCAATCGGATGGGAATTAAGATTGTGAAGCAATGTAAGGTCTCCATTGATTCATTAAAAGATAGAAGGTTAACATTAAGTAAAGGGGCCAGTATTAATCCTGATGTATTATTTCTTGCTCCAGGGTCCAGTAAGTTTATCTGGAATGTGCTTAAAGCAAATGGGGTGGAAATTGTAGAGCCGGTACCTTCACTCTTTACCTTCAATATAAAAGATCCCAGGATAAAAGGATTAGCAGGGATATCATTCAATGATGTGGAAGTTGTAAGTGAATATGGTTCTTATCAATCTCGAGGACCTTTGTTGATCACACATTGGGGTTTATCAGCTCCCTCCATACTCAAGCTTTCCTCGGTTGAAGCCAGGTTATTGTCTGCTGCTCACTATTCATTTAAAATATCGGTGGACTTCCTTCCTGATTTGAACCCGGATGATGTTCAGGACCTGATAATAAAACAAGGAGGTAAGAAATTAGGAGATAAGAACCCATTTGGATTACCTAAGAGATACTGGAGAAAGTTGATTGAGGTTGCTGGTATCAACTCGGAAGGACGATGGGCTGACCTGAAAAAAGAAGAGAGATCTTTGATCCTGGAATCTCTTAAAGCCTGCACCTTTCAAGTAAAAGGTAAAAGCACCTTTAAAGAGGAATTTGTTTCTGCCGGAGGTATTGATCTTAAAGAAGTAGATTTCAGGTCATTTGGATTGAAGAGGTACCCGGGAGTATATGCTGCAGGTGAGGTTTTGAACATTGATGCCATGACTGGTGGGTTTAATTTTCAAGCAGCGTGGACAGGGGGATATATCGCAGCAATCAATGCATCATAATGGTAGTTGAAAAAGTTGAATAGGAATGATACATTTGCGAAAGTGAAAAGGAGGAAACTCTCAAGAGGTATTCTCCAGTTAATTGAATAAAATAATACTATGGGAAGAGCATTTGAATATCGTCGCGCGGCCAAAGAGAAAAGATGGGCCACTATGTCAAGGATATTTCCTAAACTGGCAAGGCAGATTACAATCGCAGCGAAAGAAGGAGGCCCTGACCCTGATATGAATCCCAAACTGAGGCTTGCGATCCAAAATGCCAAGGCATCTAATATGCCCAAGGATAACATAAGCAGAGCCATTGAAAGAGCAGCTGGGAAGGATGCTGCAGATTATACAGAAGTCAACTATGAAGGAAAAGGCCCTCATGGTGTACTTGTATTTGTAGAGTGTGCAACTGATAATACAACCAGGACTGTTGCTAATGTGAAATCATACTTTAATAAATCCGGAGGTTCATTGGTGCCTACAGGGAGCCTTGAATTTTTATTTGACAGGAAAGCAGTGTTCGAGTTTGAAAAACCGGAGGATCTGGACCTGGAAGAATTAGAATTGGAAATGATAGACCATGGTCTTGAGAAGTTTGAAGTAGATGATAATACCGTGTATGCTTATGCAGATTACAAAGATTTCGGAACCATGTCTACTGCATTTGAAGAGAAGAATATCGAAATGACCAAGGCCAATCTACAACGTATCCCAAATGCACCTGTAGAATTCACAGATGAGCAAATGGTAGAAATTGAAAAAGCCCTGGATAAGTTTGAAGATGACGACGATGTGCAGGAAGTGTTCACTAATATAGCTTAACGATCTCCGGCAGCTCATTAAAAGCCCTTTCATAGTCTTCAGGAATCCCGATGTCAATGAAGTAATCATTGAATGGTATACCATAGATGCGTAACTCATCTACGTACTTAGAGAATAGGTCATTCTCCAGTGAGAACTTTTCTGGAAGATCATATCGATCAAAGAGGTCCCTCTTAATGAGATATATACCACCGTTGATATATCCTGAATCAATATATGCCTTCTCGGCAAATGATTGAACCCGTCCCTTGTTATCTATGATCATTGCCCCATATCGGTCCTCATCACTTACCTGGCGCATCGCTATGGTAATATCAGCATCTTGGGCTTGGTGTTGCTCAATGAGGGCATTGATATTGATATTGAAGAATGTGTCTCCATTCAGTATTAAAACTTCTTCTGTAGAAGTCAAAGCCATTGCAGCTTTTATAGCTCCTCCAGTCCCCAGAGGCTGATCTTCTTTGTAATAATCGATATGTAACTTTTCATCACCGGAGCCGAAGTATTCTTCGATGACTTCTCCTTTAAAGCCGGTACTCAAAGTGATATGAGAAATGGATTGTCGTTGAAGTGATCGTATTAAAAACTGTAAAAAAGGTGTGTCCCCAATGGGTGCCATAGGCTTTGGAATTTCAGATATTACGGATTTCAATCTCGTTCCCATCCCACCTGCAAGAATGATGGTGTCTACAGCTTTCATCAGAACAATTGATTTTCAATATATTCACACAGGATATGGCCGATCAGAATGTGACATTCCTGGATCCTGGGTGTATCAGAAGAAGGGATGGAGATGCAGATATTGGCCATTTCCTGGAGTTTAGAGGGCTTACTCCCTGTCCACCCAATGGTTTTTATACCCATCTCATGTGCTTGTTCTACGGCTTTGATAATATTCTTTGAATTTCCAGAAGTAGAGATGGCTATCAACACATCTCCCTTGAGTCCTTTCCCTTTTACAAGTCGAGCATATATCTCATCATAAGAATAATCATTGGCCACAGCCGTCAGATAAGATGTATTTACATGTAAAGCTTCTGCATATAGAGGAGGCCTATCCTTATAAAATCGACCTGACAACTCAGCTGCAAGGTGTTGGGCATCAGCAGCACTTCCCCCATTTCCACAAAAAAGGATTTTACCTCCGCTTTTCAAAGTTTCAAGACAAGCTGTTGCCATCTCCTCAAAAGCCTGTTGCAGTTGTGTATCTTGAAGTGCCAATTCTTTGACATCGATACTCTGCTTTATCTTTGTTTTTAATAGATCAGTGATCATAATTATTTTTTATATCAACGTTTCCAGGATGTCATCCCAATCTTCTCAAACTTATAACTCTGAAAGTACCCATTAAAGTTTTTCAAGGCATCCATTACCTGGTATCTTGTTGTGTCGGGACAATAAATCATCATATATCCTCCACCCCCGGCGCCGGAGATCTTACCTCCAGTTGCTCCTGCTTTCCTGGCTGCTTGATATACATCCTCTATTTCTTTATTGGTAATGCCTTCTGCCATTTTTTTCTTTTCAACCCACCCCTGGTGAAGGATGTTACCTATTTCATCAATCTTCCCTGTGAGTAGGGCCTTCTTCATTTCTACAGACTGCTCCTTGAGTAAGTGTGCTGCATCAATTGAACTGCTTTTTTCTTTATTGAATGCTTTGCGTTGTCTTTCAATGATCTTGGATGAAATTCTGGTGGTCCCGGTATAGTATAATAATAAATTGTGCTCAAGCTCAGAGAGATATTCAGACTTTACCCTGAGAGGATTGACAATTACACTTTCATCCTTCCCGAATTCCATATAATTCACTCCACCGAATGTAGCTGCATATTGGTCCTGACGTCCACCTGCCATTCCCAGATCTTGCCGCTCAATTTCATAAGCGAGATGGGCAATGTCATATTCCCCTAATCCAAGCTGCAAGAACTCCACGAATGCTCCCAGTATCGCAACACAGATGGTGGACGAGGTTCCAAGTCCTGAACCTTTAGGGACATCCACATAGGTGGTCATCTCAAATGAAAATGATTTTTCATCGCAATAATCCTGAACGATGCGATTATAAACTCCAGCAAATAATGCCAGTGGATGATTGGTAGGCAGGCGTGAATCTGCATTGAATTCCTGTGATTGTCCTAAATCGATCGAATTAAATTTAATTTTCCCATCCGGAGTAGGCTTCAGGCTTGCATAAACATTCAGACTAATGGTTGAATTCAATATTGCTCCACCATATAAATCCGCATATGGGCTGACATCTGTACCTCCACCAGCCAATCCTAATCTCAACGGTGCCCTCGCTCTTACAATCATTGTTTTATTTTATGATAAAGATCCAATAGTTCATGAATAAATGAAGACCATGAGTACTTCTTTTTAATTTCTTTACATCCCACTTCTTGATAATAAGTGGATGGATTCTGGAAATACTTAACCATGCCCTTGCTGATGGATTCCAGATCAGGGTTAACAAGGATGCCATTGGTCCCCTCTTCAACAGTTTCTGCAAGTCCACCTACTTTCGTACTCAACATAGGCAACTCAAAGTGTATGGCAATCTGTGATATTCCACTCTGAGTTGCAGATTTATAAGTCTGAGCCACAAGGTCACAAGCACTGAAATATTGATGTACTTTTTCTCCAGGTATAAAATCCGTATGCATATGAACCCTGGATTCTATATCCAATTTTTTGATAAGATCAATGTATTTGCTTCCATCGGTGTAATACTCTCCTGCAACAAGGATGTCAATATCTTCTATTTCATCCTTCACCATAGAAAATGATTGAAGTAACCAATCAAGTCCTTTGTAATCTCGTATGTAACCAAAGAAAAGAATGAACTTCTTCCCTGAAGGAAGCTTGAGATGCTCTATTGCATCACTTTTATTGATCCTGCTTCCGTAGATGTCATAGATGGGATGTGGATAAAAAGATACTGGAGTCTCAGGGAATAATTGCCTGGTATCTTCAGCGACGCTTTGAGACATGGTTAAAACACCATCGATTGAATTCATAAATACTTTTCTGAAGAATCCATCTCCTGGCCTTGATTCATGAGGTATAATGTTGTCTATGATGGATATGGCAGTAGTTTTGTATTTCTTTTTACCCATCCTTATTGAACTTCCTAACCCCATTCCGATAACAGGAATCCAGAATTTAGAAATAATGAGATCATATTGGCCTGAGGCCACCTTTCTTCCTGTTTTCCACCATGAAAGTGGGTTTACGCTATTTAAGGTCTGGCTTATTTCAAGATCAGGGGGTGGCTCTTCGTCAGAAAATTGACTTTTCCCCGGATAAAAGTATGAAGGATACTGAAGCGTAAACGTAATTATTTCGACTTCATGGCCTTGTGAGATGAGCTCCCTGGCCATTCTTTCATTAAAAGCAGCTATTCCGCCTTTAAAAGGATATGCAGTTCCTAAAATGCAGATTTTGAGTTTTGCCTGAGACATTCAGCAAAGTAACTCAAAATCCTGGAATTGTAAGACTTACCCATTTGAATAAATAGTAATAAGATGACACCCTTTTAATACAGTTCATTTCTTCATAGATTATGTGATTGAAAGAGAAGTAGAATCCAATGAATATATTGGTTACAACATATTTTGTTAGAAAAAATTTGTTAGATTTGTTATTACACAAAACAAAACGCACTATGGGAGAAATTAATTGGTTGTCATTTATATTGACAATGCTCATTCCTATGATAGTAGGATTTGTTTATTATGGGAATTTTGCTTTCGGAAAAATTTGGATGAAGTCTATTGGGATGACAGAGGAAAAAGCTAAAGAAGCCAATATGGCGCTCACCTTCGGGTTGTCCCTTTTAATGGCTGCATTGATGACATTTTTTCTATTGAATTTTAACAATAGCCCGGGACAAGAGGGAGAATTCGATACCTTTGGACATGGAGCTGCTCATGGAGCCATCCTAAGTATTTTTCTCATTATTCCGATTTTCGTTACGAATGGATTGTTCGAGCAGAAATCGTGGACCAATATCTTACTGAATTGTGGATATTGGATAATCACACTAGCTTTAATGGGTGGAGTTATTGATGTTATGCACCACTGGCCCAATGCTTAAAGATTAATGTTACGAGTTGATTTCAACTCGATTCTGACATTGTTTTAGATTTAATAATTACGAAGAGGTGGGATGCTTACCAGCGTCCCACTTTTTTCTTAAAATCAATCTGAGAAATAACCGATAATAATTCGACATTTCAATGTAGATTTGTATCGAAATACCCTAACTAAAGCATGGAATACCTTAGTGTTAAAGACATGTTTAAGGTCGGTGTGGGCCCCTCAAGCTCGCATACCTTAGGTCCATGGAAGGCCGCCCTGGAGTGGATTACTGTACTCCCTAAAGATATTTCCTACTTACGAGTTTATGTTGAACTTTATGGTTCATTATCCTACACGGGTAAAGGTCATGCAACTGATATTGCTGTAGTTCTAGGATTGCTCGGTAAGAACCCTGAATTGATAACAGGTGATGAAGTCAGCGAGTGTATTGAGGCAATAGATGAAGGAGGTAGCCTTATCATGCCCGGTGGAGCTACTGTTCCGTTTGATAGAAATGAAGACATCATATTCAAGAAAGAGTTTCTGGATTTTCATCCAAATGCAATGACACTTTATGCTATAGATGATTCAGGAAAGCAACATTACTCTACCTATTATTCTATAGGAGGGGGGTTTATAAATAAAGGTGAGGAACTAACTCTTACCGGTGAACACAGTAAGCATCCGTATCCAATTGAGAAAGCAACTGATCTTGAACGGTATTGTAACGATACCGGTAAGTCAATCTATGAA
>JABDLO010000068.1 GCA_013002995.1 Saprospiraceae bacterium
GATAATGGCAACCGTCCTTTCAAAAAGAATCCACTTGAATTTCTTAACCCTGAAGACATTGAGTCTATTGATATTCTAAAAGATGCTTCTGCAGCTGCCATTTATGGTGCCAGGGGTGCTAATGGAGTAGTATTGATTACAACCAGAAAAGGCAGAAGCGGACAACTTAATGTTTCATATAGTTCATACCTCGGCATTTCCAGGATAAGAAAAATTGATGTGATGAACCCTGATGAGTTTAGAACTGCAATCGATGATTTTGGGCTTTCCAATGTTGACTTTGGAGGGAATACCGAATGGCAGGATGAAGTTTACAGGGATGCTATTTCTCATAATCACAATCTTTCTATGAGCGGAGGCTCAGAGGATACAAGGTACAGGGCATCCATTAATTACCTCAGCCAGGAAGGAACCATAAAGACCACGGATTACTCCAAATACAACGGCAGATTTCAGCTTCATCAATCTGCCATAAATGATAGACTCCAATTAGAGATGAACTTGAATGTGTCTCGCATCAATGATCATCGTGCGCCTCGTGAAATCGTAATCTCAACACTTTCCCAAAACCCTATCTGGCCTATCCTGGATGAAGAAGGCAATTTCTTTCAATCAGTTCCGGGAATCAATCACCCTATTGCCAAATTAGAACAATCAAGCAATGTGATCAGTACACAGAGATATTTAAGTAATCTTTCGGCTGCCTATAAAATCACCGATCAATTGGAATATAAAATCCACCTGGGCGGAGACCTTTCAAGTTCTACAGGTAAAAGTTACCAGGGCATTAAAATTTCCAATTCTAATGGTAGAGCCGCAATATCTGAACGTACTTTAACCAGCTCACTCATAGAACATACCCTTCGATTTCAAAACCAGATTAATGAGCTCCAGGTGACTGGACTTGCCGGATATTCTTACCAAAGATTTCAAAACGAAGGTTCCATATTTGCTTATTCTAATTTTCCCTCTGATAATATTCCATTGGTCAATAATATTAGTGCAGGTAGTAATCCAGAGTCTAATTCAAGCTGGAAAGAAAGAAACGCATTACAATCTTATTTTGGTCGTTTACAGTTGGATTACAAAGGGAGATATCTGCTTACTGCAAATATGCGTGCCGATGGTTCAACAAGATTTGGTAATAATAACAAATATGGTTTTTTTCCATCAGCAGCAATCGCCTGGCGGATTTCAAGTGAAAATTTCCTCGAAGAGATAAACATTCTGGATGAAATGAAAATCAGAGTAAGCTGGGGAATTACAGGTAACCAGGAAATTCCTAATAAGATCTCTCAACCGTTATTTGGCACCCCTAGAGATGCACAAGCCATCTTTGGGCTCACCGGAGAACCAACCATAGGATATGCATTTCTGAGATCTGCTAATCCAGATCTACAGTGGGAAGAAACCAGTCAAACAGACATAGGAGTAGATGCCAGCTTTAACAATGGTCGATGGGCATTCACCATAGATTACTTTACTAAAACCACATCTGATTATTTACTTTTTACGCAGGCTGCATCTGCCCCTACTACCAATATATGGACCAATTTAGATGGCACCATTGAGAATAAAGGATGGGAAGGCTCATTCCAGGGATTTCCTATTAGAACATCTGAATTTAAATGGAATACAGGGATTAACTTTACCAGAGTATCAAATAGTGTCAATGGATTGCCTTCACCAATCCCCGTAGGATCACTTATTGGGCCAGGTCAATCAGGTGTCGCATCTCAAAGAATTACGAATGATGAACCTATAGGGATATTTTATGGTCGTGAGTGGTTGGGATTCGATGAAAATGGGAATGATATTTTCCAGACAGATGAGGAAGGAAATGTGGAGTTTAAACGACTGGGGAATGCAGTTCCTGAATACTTCTGGGGATGGTCCAATGACATAAGCTATAAGAATTGGAACCTGGACTTTTTGTTCAGTGGTGCATCAGGTTATAAAATCTTAAATAATACTTTTCTTTCTGCTCTTTCAAAGCAAAATTTTCAATTAGGAGGTAATACTACGATTGATCACCTTTATACTGATGAAGACATCAATAACAGCTTGACTTACTCAAGTCGTTATCTAGAAGATGGATCATTTATCAGGTTGAGCAATATTTCTTTGGCTTATCAATTTCCTGTCAATGAAATATCGTGGTTAAGGTCATTGCAGGTCTATGTAAGTGGAAATAATCTATTATTGTGGACAGACTATGGAGGATATGATCCGGAAGTAAATATTCCGATTGATAATTTTAATTCTATACCAAGTATAGGATCAGATTGGGATGCAATACCCAGACCGATGAGCATGCAATTAGGTTTTAAAGTTAGTTTTCAATGACAAGAATGGTTATGAAAAAAGTACCACTATCGGCTTATTGGAAGTTCTCATTGATCATGATATTGATAATGGGATGTTCTCTTGATGAAGAAATCCTTGACGAATCAACTGGAGCTGAATTACTCGACCAGGATGATATTGCACTCAATTTATTAGCATCCGCATATGGCAGTTTAACCGGTATCATGGGATGTTGTGATGTTTTTGCATTACAGGAAGTAACTACAGATGAAATTATTATTCCTGCAAGAGGGCTTGATTGGTTTGATGGCGGTAATTGGATAAAGTTACATGAACACTCCTGGGGTGATGAGCTGGGAAATATTGCCGGTGCCTGGGCTAATTTAGAAAGTAGAGTGGCAAAAGCCAATACCGCATTATTGTTATTAAGTAATCAGAATTTAGATATTTCAGATGAAGAGTTAAGATCAATGAAAGCTGAAATCCGTTTTCTTAGAGCTTATTTCAGAACACTCATTTTGGATATGTTCAGGCAAGTTCCAATGCGTGATGAATTTGATGAAAACTACAACATTCCTCCACCTGTTTTTGAAGCTCAGGAAGCATTTGACTGGATCATTCAGGAATTGGAAATGATTTTACCCGACTTAAAAGATCACGGAGAAATATCCTATGGTCGGGTATCCAGGCAGGCCGCTCAATCGTTGCTTGCACGGCTTTATCTCAATTCAGAAGTGTATACTGGCACTCCACAGTGGCAAGCATGCCTTGAAGCATGTAATACTGTAATTAACTCAGGTCATTTTTCTCTTGGTTCAGACTATTTCCAGTTGTTCTCTTACGATAATGACCAACAGAATCCTGAAGCTATATTTGTCATCAGACAAAGTTTAGAATCACAAAATAACGTGTTTTACTCTCCTTCCTTTACCCTCCATTATAATCAGAATTTCGGTATGTTTAAGTTTACCTTAAATGGATTTTCTACTACAGAGAATTTCTATTATGCGTGGGATCAGGATAAGGATCCTTCCAATGGGGTAACAACTTCCGACAATAGGTTTCAGGATGATAGGATACAATCAAGCACCGGAGCAAATCTTGGGTTTTTAGTAGGACCCCAGTTTCATCCTGATGGCTCACCGATTGAAGATTCTCAACTCACAAGAGCCACAGGTAATTTTGTTCAATTGGACTACACACCTGAGTTTTCAAGTCTTACTCAAGCTTTACAACATGAAGGAGTGAGAGTAATAAAATATAATCCTGACCCTCAGAGTAGTCCGTTTTTTATTGGTAGAAATGATTACATGCTCATCAGATATGCAGAAATATGGTTGATGAAGGCGGAGGCAATGTTTCGATTACAGCAACCTGGAGCTTTAGAGCATTTCAATGAATTACGGGAATTACGAGGTGCCCCTTTAATTTCTAATCTTAACGATGAAGTCTTTTTAGCGGAAAGAGGCTACGAGTTTTACTGGGAAGGTCATCGCAGAACAGATATGGTACGATTTGGTAAGTTTACTTCAGGCATCTGGAAGTTTAAAGATCAAAGTGATGATTTCAGAAATGTATTTCCTATTCCCCGGTCCGCTCTTAGTATCAATGAAAATCTGTCACAAAACCCTGGCTATTAATTTTACCATTTATAAGAACGGTAGTAGCAATTCTAAGTTTTATACTCATGAAGTTCTCATATCATAAAGTTGAGAACAACTTTTAATGTTATCAAGCAGATTATCCTTCTTCAATATACCTGTAGGAAATATAATCAATCACAACTTCTACAGGATTGTCTCTTTCATTATCTGTAAAAATCACTTCAAACTCATCTTCTGGTCCAGGATCAATCATGATCTGCCTGATAAAGTGGTCATTGTTCAGGTATTCAAAAGAAAACCCTGAGAGGATGGTCATCGATGGAAATTCCTTGGGAACACGGGTGGTTTCAGTAAAGCTAGCTCTTGTTGTAAATGGACCTAGTATTCGTTCTCGGGTATTCAGACTTGAAGTGTTTCTAACAACAGTATAAAAAACAGCACAACTCCATTCATCATCACCTGGTGAGTCATCAGCAAAATATGCTTCAATGACACTCCTTCCGGGAAAATACCTGACTCCAATCTTTCTGATGTTGTGATCGTGCCCCGTATTCTTTCCGATGGCAAACCCCCTCAATATGAATAGGTCTTCATCTTCGATTTCCGGTATAGAAATGAAACCAATTCCTTGGCCTCGGAATGAGCCTACAGCTTGCAGGGTCACCTGGTCCTCTCCCAGGTCAATATATTTCGTCCAGGCTGAGATTTCATCCCTCTGATCATCAATCATGCTTTTATCGTGCATTCCTAGCCTGTAATTTAGATTATCAGGAGATCTGAGGAGATCAC